>NZ_JBKQGZ010000009.1:0-185829 GCF_050487165.1 Providencia sp. Me31A | reverse complement strand
GTTGCAGCTCTAGAATTGCAGTCCAGTATTCTCGTTTACTTTGTTGTTCCATAGTCCCTCCAATGAAAAAGCTACTATGGCAAATGACGAGTTTGTTTAGTATGTGTGGTTCATTAACCGCTTACATAACAGGAACAGCAGAGCCGATAGACGCTCCAGCTAGTGCGCCTGATACGCCACCAGCAACAGCTCCTGTCTTTTTCCCGATATGACGTTCACGAATACGGGTTGAATCGCAGGCCGGGCAACGAATGTAATTTTCCATGATAATTTCCTTTTAGGTTGATTAAAAAGCAAAAAAGCCCCTGTCCGTGAGGACAGAGGCTTTCAGTGATAAAGCTTTTTTATTGAATGAAATGTATTACGATAAATCGTGGTTAGTTATCATGCGTTTTGACGATGAAAATTCCCATGAACAATATTGCCACCATTTCGCAATGAATCGATATAGTCGGCATACCACTGCATCATTTCACGTCTCCCTGCCAAATATTGCGCCATGGTTATAGGTTCCACGTATCGCATTTTTATTGCTATGCGCCAGCTGTGTTTCAATCCAAGCGCTGTTAAAACCTTTCTCACGATAATCCTCATCTCGTGGCGGAGACCGTGTCCTGTTAGCCTTCCTTCATACCTAAGCAATTAAATCGCTTTCTTGACTAACCAGCTTTTGATGAGTATCTAGCAAGGTATGCAAAACTGTATCTGCAAGCCTCACACTATCTCATTGCCTAATTTAGCAAAACTAAACGGCGAAATTTCCCTTTCCCTATTCGCATCCAGATAATCAGCCCACCATTGCACCATCAGTCGTCTTTCCTCAATATGCTCAGCCTTATGAATATAAGCAGCTCTTACTGAATTGCGTTCTTGGTGGCTCATTTGCCTTTCTACTGCATCCTTCGACCATAGCCCTGACTCAATCAACGAGCTACAAGCCATCGTTCTGAAACCATGTCCACAGACTTCCGTCTTAGTGTCATAGCCCATCACACGTAACGCGTTGTTAACTGTGTTTTCACTCATTGGTTTTCTAGGATTGTGATCGCCGATAAAGATCAGTTCGTGGTTGCCACTGAATTGATAGATCTGTTTTAAGATCTCAATGGCTTGTCGGCTTAAAGGGACTAAGTGAGGAGTACGCATTTTTGATCCACGATGAGAGTGCTTAACCCCTTCTATCGCTTCGCGTTCAGCAGGGATCGTCCACATGGCATTATCAAAATCGATTTCATCCCAGCGAGCAAAGCGCAATTCACTGGAACGAATAAAAACTAACAAGGTAAGTTTGACAGCAAGTTTAGTTAAAGGTCTTCCCTTATAATCATCGATACGTTGTAAGAACTCGGGTAGACGTTTAAGCTCTAAAGCGGCTCTGTGGACTCGTTTACCTGTCGCAACTGCACCCGCCATGTCTTGCGCTGGGTTATAGTCGATTAAACCGCTTTGTACGGCATAACGCATTATGGCTGTCACACGTTGTTGTAAACGTGCTGCAACCTCAAGACGTCCAGACATCTCTACGGCTTTAATCGGTTCAAGGAGATCACGAGTGTTTAGTTCGGCAATATTGCGTTTACCAATAGCAGCAAAGATATTGTCCTCAAGGCTTTTAAGGACTCGATGGCTATGCCCTTCTGACCACTTTTTATTGGTCGCGTGCCAATCACGAGCTACCTTCTCAAAGGTGTTAAATTCCTTTTGCTGTTCTTCCTTTAATTCTTTCTTGAGCTCGCGAGGATCGATACCTAAAGCGACTTGCTTTCTGGCAGCATCCCTTCTTTCTCTTGCATCCGCTAAAGAAATTTCAGGGTATACACCAAAAGCCATCAAGTGTTGTTTACCGCCAAAGCGAAAACGGAAACGCCAATATTTAGAACCATTGGGGTGAATATAAAGAAACAAGCCATCACTGTCTGTCAGTGTATAAGCTTTATCTTCAGGTTTAGCTGCACGAACTTTTGTATCGGTTAATGCCATATTCTTTATCCTCTTCACCCCAGAGTGAGTATATAAACGAGATATCTCAGATTACAGTCGATGATTTCGAGTTACATAAACAACTAAGTATCTACGCCAAAGGCTGCGCCTGCATTGCTTTAGCATTGGTAATTCAAGATATAATGAGTATACAAACATTATCGAAGCGAAGATATACTCAGTTATATACTCACTCGGAGGTTGATGTGGGTTGAGTTAAGTTGACATACATTGACTGAAAACGCGGGGGAAGCCTTGCAAATACTGGATTTTAGATACAAAAAAAGACGTCAGTTGACGTCTCTTGATGTTCTTATGGTGCCGAAGGCCGGACTCGAACCGGCACACCCGAAGGCGGTTGATTTTGAATCAACTGCGTCTACCAATTCCGCCACTCCGGCACGAAGTGATGTGTTTCTTGGAAAACGCTGCCATTATACTTGGCTTATGCCTACTGGCAACACTTATTCGTGAAGATCCTGTTTGTTCGATTAAAAAAAAAGCATATTGCGCAAATTAACCTTCGTGCCTAAGAAAGCTTCTTTTGTTTATATATCTATTAATGAATATGTTAATTTTTTCCTAATTATTTTTATTGTCACGAGACTCTGTCACTGGCGATAGACCATTATTTTTGCTAGTTTATCTGTAATCTAGTCAAATAATTAAGGTTTTATCATGGGTTTTGTTGGGTGGATAGCGACAGGGATCTTTATTGGCATCTTAATTGGTGTAGTAATGAAAATTTTCGCTAAGAAAAAATAAGATTGGCTGAAAAGCCATTTGCAAACATTCATATCGGCTGGCTTCAAACATGAAGAAATCATTTCTAAAAATTCTGTCAATATCCGCGCTGTCTTTAGCTTTAATGGCCTGTTCAAGCCAGACAGAAAAAACACCAAAGTTTCTGCAAAGTAATGATGTTGAGTCCTCAGACTGGCGTGTTTTTGAAGGAGATAGAAGGACTTACGAGCGCGTCGCTAAGATTGTCGATTTATATGCTAATCGTATTTTTAATGAAAGTAATGCCCGAGGCATGGCGGTCATTGTTATCGATAATAACCAAGTTTTATCTCGCTATTATGGTGAAACTGCACCCGGTAATGGTAAGAAGCCTGGGCCAAACTCATTAATTCGCATAGCATCAATCTCAAAATTAATGACAAGCGAAATTCTAATTAAGCTTGAACAAGATAAAAAACTGTTAATTACAGACCCATTACAACAGTATGCATATCAAGGCGTTACTGTTCCCGATAACGGCAGCGGGCAACCTATCCGTTTATATCACCTCGCTAGCCATACGAGTGGGTTACCTCGCGAGCAACCCGGTGGAAAATGGGGGCGCCCTGTATTCATTTGGCCAACACAAGATAATCGTTGGACATGGTTGAAAACAGGTAAATTAGATGCAACGCCTGGAACAGAAGCATCCTATTCAAACCTTGCTTATGACTTATTAGCAGATGCGATGGTGAAAGCATCGGGGCAATCTTACCCACAATTATTTAGCCACTACGTGACTTCTCCGGCTAAAATGACCGATACCACCTATACGCCAAGCAATGCCCAATGCGCACGTTTAATGGAGGGCACCAAACCAAGCCCTTGCCATAATACCCTTGCCGCTGCAGGTAGTGGCGGTGTGTATTCAACCCCTGCGGATATGCAAAAGTGGATGCAGCAATTTTTATCCACCGATAGTCATTTGCGGAAAGTCACCGCTGCACGTGAGCAAGGCATCTATTTTCCTCGCGAAAAACTTTTAGAAATTAAAGGGATGGATGTTGCTGGCCACGCTGATGGTTTAGGTCTCGGCTGGGTTTATATGAAACCCCAAAATGGTACCCCCGGTATTTACCAAAAAACTGGTGGCGGTGGCGGATTCAATACCTATATGGCCATGATCCCACAGCAAAACATTGGCATTTTTGTGGTCATGACCCGAAAAGATAGTAGTAAATTCAGTAAATTAACTATTGGTGTTAACGAACTTATTGCCGCGCTGTCTTCTAACCATGCGTATGGAAAACATTGAAGGCGTACCGCTGACGCTTTACAAGCAATGGCGAGTTATACCCCAATCCTAAAGCGTGGATTTGTCCGCATTATTACATTTATTGCAACAACAGCCTGATTTATTCAGGCTGTTTTTAACATTTTTACCAACCATTTCTATAATCAATTTTTTAAAGTTCTCGATAATCTTTTAGTTACTTAATTTACGTATAAGAGCCCGAAATGAGAACTAAAAATACACCGACAATCCTGAATGATTACGCTGAATCACAGCGTAAAGTCAGCCTAATCGAATTTAATAACATGCTAAGTGAGATTAAAAATCACAGTATTAATAACCCCAAAGAATTCAAAGCAAAGTCGATAATCATCACAATCCCTAAAAACTATTCTGATGACTTTGAAATGTTGGCAATTAAAGCGTGCCGACAAGAAGAACGACGCATTTATCGAGAAGAATGCTCTGCTGCCTTCAAACTGAAAATGCATAATGGCATGAAACGAGGAATTTTTTCTTTAGCTCAGCAATTGGCTAATAAAAGTGGTGAGAATATTTTGGCTATAGATAACCATCCCGACTTAACCGTCACCAAAAGGAAGTTATTTCGACCACACCCCCCACTTCTCGCCTTTATCAGTGCCCTAGGTTATACATTTTTTGGCTAACAAAAAATGACCTGCTACGTAATGGTTCTAAAATAGTGTGTAAATCCATATCGTTATTAGACAAACTTTATAGCCTGAAAAATCTGGCTATAACTTGCCATTAATATCGCTTTGTGCAATATGTTAACCCATAGAAAAACTATACTTATGTTCTCTTTTCCTTAAAAAATGAGAAATCAGATGAAAATAGCTTCATTTTCCTCATTCCATATACTGCGCCCCAGCACAATGAAGCAAGGTGCTGCATCTGAATTAGTTCGGCAGCTCAGAAAAATCTATAATCACAATAGGGCTTACCCTAGCCCTCAGAAACCTGCTCAAATAGAAATCGATCTCAGTCAGCTTAGTCATTTCAAGGACGGCACCAACCTAAAAGAGTTAGAAAAAACTGCCGAGTATAAGCAGTTAGTAAATGACACTCGCCAAAAAATACACAACGAATTCACACAAAAAGAATGGAAGCATGCCTACCCTCTTCGCCAATCATACACAGCCAATGGTGGACTATTTTCTTACGCTCAACAATTAGCCAATAGAAGCGGCTGCAATGTTATCGGCGTTAAAGGGGAATATATCTATGCGCAAGAGGGAAACAAGCGGCAATCTCTCATTTTTCGGCCTCAAAATAAACTATTCCAAATTATCAGTAACTTAGGTAATGCTTTGCTACATAAACGACGTTAAAAAGAAAAAGGCTGTGAAATCCGAAGACTCACAGCCTACTACAGCCTACTAACGGCCTATTAAGTGATTATTTTCGTTTAACTAACAATACAATACTTACAATTAGGAATAAAAGGCTTGGCAACGCCGCAGCTATAATCGGTGGCACTGAATATACCAAGCTCCAGTTACCGAACCCTTGGTTAAGAACATAAAATAAGAACC
The DNA here is from genome assembly GCF_050487165.1 of Providencia sp. Me31A. Classification (NCBI taxonomy): domain Bacteria; kingdom Pseudomonadati; phylum Pseudomonadota; class Gammaproteobacteria; order Enterobacterales; family Morganellaceae; genus Providencia; species Providencia sp. Me31A. Next base: position 180,276 of record NZ_JBKQGZ010000009.1, on the reverse strand, counting down.
CACCAACAATCCCTGAAATAACGCGAACCCCCATAGGAACGGTACGCAAAGGCCCGAAAATAAATGAAACCGCCATTAACATCATGACCGCAGCAGAAAGTGGCGCAAGGATTTTTTTCCACATACTTAGCTCATAAACCGCAGCAACTTGGCCACTCTCTTTTAAGTATGAGACATATTGATACAAACCACGAATAGATAGTGAGTCGGCATTCAAAGATACAATACCGAGCTTCTCTGGCGTTAAATTGGTCTTCCAATCTACTGTCAACCGCTGTGAACCCGTGATTTTTTTCTCACTACTGAGAATCGACTCATCAACTTGAGACAATACCCAAAGTTGGTTGGTCGTGTCGTATTCCCCCCTTGAGGCGAACATCACTGACTTAAGCTTCTGTTGTTCATCAAAATGGTAAACTGACACATCCTGAATTGAAGTGGCATTATTAATACGCTGAATATGAATGAAATCACGGCCATCTTTCGCCCACATCCCTTCATCCGTCACGACTAATGAATTGCCCACAATTTTTTCTGCGCGGTAGTTTCTTGCCCATTGTTCCCCCGCAGGGGCCATCCATTCACCAATAAACATAGCGACTATCACCAGTGGGATAGCCGTTTTCATGACGGAAAGTGCAATTTGTAAGCGAGTAAAGCCTGAAGCTTGCATCACCACCAGCTCACTACGAGAAGCCAACGCTCCTAGCCCCATTAATGCCCCGAGTAGTGCAGCCATTGGGAAAAAAATATCAATATCTTTTGGTACGGTTAATAACGTGAAGACCCCCGCACTTAGCGCAGTATAATCCCCATCCCCGACTTTACGCAGTTGTTCAACAAATTTAATGATACCTGCAAGTGAAACCAGTAGAAATAGCGTCATCAAAATGGAATTGAGGATGGTTCGACCGATATACCTATCTAAAACACCAAACATCAGGCAGCCCCTTTACTCAATTTAAGACGCAGGCGGCGCATAGGAACAGTATTCCATGCATTGAGAACCACCGCCAATACAAAATACCCCAAGTTGACTGACCACATAGCATATCTTGGGTCGATATCGCCTTTATCCGCACTGTTACGCAGGGTACTTTGCAGCAAAAAGAAGATAAGATACAACAACATCGCAGGCAACATACTGAGTACGCGCCCTTGACGTGGGTTCACTTCACTGAGTGGCACAACCATTAACGCCATAACCATCACAGAGAAAACAATTGTTAAACGCCAATGAAATTCTGCATTAACTTCTGGGGTGTTTTCATCCCACAATTGCAACATATTTTTTTGTTCAACACGGTCACTGCGAGCTTCACCAGTTTGATGGTCAACAATCGCTTGGTAGTTTACAAAATCAGTAATACGGAAATCGCGTAACAGTGCAGTTCCCTCATAACGCGTCCCTTCATTTAATACAACGACTTGGCGACCATCTGGGTCTTCTTTCATGTAACCGCTTTTAGCGACCACCACGGAAGGACGCTGTTCATTAGCTGCACGTAGCTGAGCGAGAAAAACATTTTTAAAATTATTACCTTTGACATCACCAATATACAACACATAGTTGCCATCTTTGGTGGTCTTAAACTGACCTTCTACCATCGCAGCAAGAGCAGGGTTCGCTTTGGCATCCGCTAAAACTTGTTCTTGATATTGTGATGACCACGGCAACATCCAAGTGATGTTGGCAACAGCGACCATTGCTGTAATAACAGCAAGGACTAACGCTGCTTTGACAAGTACGCTTTTACCTAAACCGCAGGCGTGCATTACTGTTATTTCACTTTCAGTATAAAGTTTACTGTAAGTCATCAATAGCCCAAGAAATAGGCTCAAAGGTAAGATTAACTGCGCCATTTCAGGCACGCCTAATCCCAGTAAAGGAAGTACTAAGTTTGAGGGAATATTACCCTGAACAGCTGCCCCCAGAATGTCTATCGACTTCTGACTAAAAAAGATTAGCATCAATACAAAAAGTATGGCTAACTGGCTTTTCAGGGTTTCCCGTACCAAATATCTAATAATGATCACGCTAATTACGCCTGTGAAAACTTGTCTTTTGGGTAGAAAATGGCTAAGTTCGTTCAATGTCTGCCATTTACTAACATATACTCTGGTTTATTGTATGGCTAGAATGATATAAAAGCATTCTCTATACTGATTGAAATATCAGAACATGCTTAATATTCGTGAAACCAGATATATTCGCCATACTTCATGGTTGTATCGCAGTTTACAGCATACAACGTGAGTTATTTCGCGTATAGATGGTAAGTTTAACATAAAGAGTTAATTCTCTATGAGGTAGATCATGCGAAACGCTAATTCTAGCGGGAGCATCGGCCTTTGTCTTTAAGATTCAGGAGAACGCATGGAGTTTAGTGTAAAAAGTGGTAGCCCGGAAAAACAACGTAGCGCATGCATCGTTGTCGGAGTCTTTGAACCACGCCGTCTGTCCCCGATAGCTGAACAGCTGGACAAAATTAGTGACGGATATATCAGCGCCCTGCTGCGCCGCGGTGAACTTGAGGGTAAAGTAGGGCAATCCCTGTTACTCCATCATGTCCCTAACGTTCTGTCTGAACGCATTCTCCTTATCGGTTGCGGTAAGGAACGCGAACTGGATGAGCGCCAATTTAAACAAATTATTCAGAAAACAATTAGTACTCTGAATGAAACCGGTTCAATGGAAGCCGTGTGTTTCTTAACCGAATTACACGTAAAAGGCCGTAATAACTACTGGAAAGTTCGTCAAGCTGTTGAAACAGCGAAAGAATCACTGTATGTATTTGACCAACTGAAAAGTAATAAAACTGAACATCGCCGTCCACTGCGTAAACTGGTCTTCAATGTACCAACACGCCGTGAATTAACCAGCGGTGAACGCGCCATTTCCCACGGTTTAGCTATTGCATCTGGCGTAAAAGCGGCAAAAGACTTAAGTAATATGCCGCCAAACATTTGTAATGCGGGTTACTTAGCATCACAAGCGCGCCAATTAGCTGATATTTCAGACAACAAACTGACTACGCGTGTTATCGGCGAAGAACAAATGAAAGAGCTGGGCATGAATGCCTATCTCGCGGTGGGTCAAGGTTCACAAAATGAATCGCTGATGTCCATCATGGAATATAAAGGCAGCCCAGACCCAGACAGCAATCCTATTGTGTTAGTCGGTAAAGGGCTAACCTTTGACTCAGGTGGTATTTCAATCAAACCTGCCGAAGGTATGGATGAAATGAAATACGATATGTGTGGTGCAGCAAGTGTGTATGGCGTGATGCGCTTTATCACTGAGTTGCAACTACCGATTAACGTAGTTGGGGTATTAGCAGGCTGTGAAAACATGCCGGGTGGCCGCGCTTATCGTCCTGGAGATATTATCACCACCATGTCAGGGCAAACGGTTGAGGTGCTCAATACGGATGCTGAAGGTCGTTTAGTCCTGTGTGACGCGCTAACTTATGTGGAGCGTTTTGAACCTGAGCTGGTTATTGATATTGCCACCTTAACGGGGGCTTGTGTGATTGCATTAGGTAGCCATTACACAGGTTTAATGTCAAACCATAACCCATTGGCGCATGAGTTATTAAATGCATCTGAGCAAGCAGGTGACCGTGCATGGCGTTTACCACTGGCTGATGAGTATTTTGACCAAATCACGCCTAACTTTGCGGATTTAGCGAACACGGGTGGCCGCCCAGCGGGTGCAATTACCGCAGGTTGCTTCCTTTCTCGCTTTGCGACGAAATATAACTGGGCACACCTTGATATTGCAGGAACCGCTTGGCGCTCAGGTGCAGCAAAAGGTGCAACAGGACGCCCTGTTTCTATGCTTGCGCAGTTCCTATTGAACCGTGCTGGCTTAAATGGTGATGAGTAATCTCCACTAAATCACTGCCATTAAGTAGCTTGTTTTAAATCATATCCCGAAGGGCAAATACTGCAATTCGGGATATTGTTTTTAAGCAACTGAGAGTTAGGTATCATTCGTCACGCTATTTTGAGGCAGTGGTAAAAACGAGTATAATTCCACTCGCTGAGTTTAAAATTCCCTGCGCTATTATCTAACGATATTGCCAGTAGGGCGCACAACAACGGGTTTATAAATGAAAAACGGTACGTTTTACCAACTAGAGCACCCCTCACCCCAAGCAGAATATGAGGCCCATGAATGGCTTGCTGGTGAGCTTGCGGCTCAGTTGTGGCGTAATGGAAAGCGCGTTTTGATTGCCTGTGATACGCAGCAACAAGCTGAAAAAATAGATGAAATGCTTTGGCAGCGAGATCCACACCAGTTTGTTCCCCATAATTTGGCTGGGGAAGGTCCGCGTTATGGTGCGCCGATTGAAATTTGCTGGCCAGACAAAAGAGGCTCGACACCTCGCGATATCTTAATTAATTTACAAAATCAGTTCGCAGATTTTGCCACGGCTTTCCATGAAGTGATAGACTTCGTACCTATTGATGAAACTTTAAAACAGTTGGCGCGTGAACGGTACAAAATATACCGCAGCGTCGGCTTCAATTTGACTATGGCGACGCCGCCAACTTACTGAATACAAAAGACGATGGAAAAGAAACCAGATAGCCCAATGAATGAGCCTTCGCTCGATAAAACGTATAACCCCGCAGAAATTGAGCAATCACTGTATGCTCACTGGGAGAAAAGCGGTTATTTTAAACCTAATGGGGATACCACCCAAGACAGCTTCTGTGTCGTCATTCCACCGCCAAATGTCACTGGTAGCCTTCACATGGGGCATGCCTTCCAACAAACCATCATGGACACCATGATCCGTTACCAACGTATGCAAGGTAAAAACACCTTATGGCAAACGGGAACTGACCATGCGGGTATCGCAACTCAGATGGTAGTTGAGCGCAAAATTGCGGCAGAAGAAGGCAAAAACCGTCACGACTATGGCCGCGATGCGTTTATTGACAAAATCTGGGAATGGAAAGCGGAATCAGGCGGCACTATTTCACAGCAAATGCGTCGTTTAGGCGACTCTGTTGATTGGGAACGTGAACGCTTCACGATGGATGAAGGCTTATCTAAAGCGGTTAAAGAAGCTTTCGTTCGCCTTTACAAAGAAAACTTAATTTATCGTGGCAAACGCCTCGTTAACTGGGACCCGAAACTGCACACGGCAATTTCTGACTTAGAAGTTGAAAACCGTGAAGTTAAAGGGTCTATGTGGCATCTACGTTACCCACTGGCTGACGGTGCAAAAACCGCTGAAGGCAAAGACTATTTAGTGGTCGCAACCACTCGCCCTGAAACCATGTTAGGGGACACTGGCGTTGCGGTTAATCCTGAAGACCCACGCTATAAAGATTTAATTGGCAAAGAAATCATTCTGCCCATCATTAACCGTCGTATTCCAATTGTGGGCGATGAACACGCTGATATGGAAAAAGGCACGGGTTGTGTGAAAATCACCCCTGCTCATGACTTTAATGACTATGAAGTCGGTAAACGCCATCAGTTAACCATGATCAACATGATGGATTTAGACGGTAACGTCCGTAATGAAGCAGAAGTTTTTGATACTAACGGCAACCCATCAACCGCCTATAGCAGTGAAATCCCTGAAGCTTACCGTGGTATGGAGCGTTTTGCTGCACGTAAAGCTATCGTGGCAGAATTTGAGCAGTTAGGCCTGTTAGTTGAAGTGAAACCTCATGACCTCACCGTGCCTTATGGTGACCGTGGTGGTGTAGTTATCGAGCCAATGCTAACTGACCAATGGTATGTCCGTACTGAACCGCTGGCACGCGATGCCATCAAAGCGGTGGAAGACGGCCGCATTCAGTTCGTTCCACGCCAATATGAAAACATGTATTTCTCATGGATGCGTGATATTCAAGACTGGTGTATTTCTCGCCAACTTTGGTGGGGTCACCGTATCCCTGCGTGGTATGATGAAAAAGGGAACGTCTACGTAGGTCGTGATGAAGACGAAGTTCGCCGTGAGAATAACTTAGGGGCAGATATCACTCTGCGCCAAGACGATGACGTACTGGATACGTGGTTTTCTTCCGGCTTGTGGACATTCTCGACTCTCGGCTGGCCAGAAAATACCGATGCACTGAAAACCTTCCATCCAACCGATGTATTAGTCAGTGGCTTCGATATTATTTTCTTCTGGATTGCCCGTATGATCATGATGACCATGCATTTCATCAAAGATGAAAATGGCGAACCACAAGTACCGTTTAAAACCGTTTACATGACGGGTCTGATCCGTGATGAAGAAGGTCAAAAAATGTCTAAATCCAAGGGGAATGTTATCGACCCATTGGATATGATTGACGGTATTTCACTAGAAGACTTACTGGAAAAACGTACCGGCAACATGATGCAACCACAATTGGCTGAGAAAATTGCTAAACGTACCCGTAAAGAATACCCAGAAGGGATTGAAGCCCACGGTACTGACGCACTGCGCTTTACTTTAGCCGCATTAGCGTCAACAGGCCGTGACATCAACTGGGATATGAAACGCCTGTCTGGTTACCGTAACTTCTGTAATAAATTATGGAATGCTAGTCGTTTCGTTCTGATGAATACCGAAGACCAAGACTGTGGCCAAAACGGTGGCGAAATGAGCTTCTCACTCGCTGACCGCTGGATCATGGCGCAATTTAATCAAACAGTGAAAGCTTACCGTGAAGCATTAGATACTCACCGTTACGATATCGCGGCGGGGATTTTGTATGATTTCACATGGAACGAATTCTGTGACTGGTACTTAGAACTGTCTAAGCCTGCGGTACATAAAGGTAACGAAGCACAAGTCCGTGCGGCTCGTTTCACCCTAATTGAGGTATTAGAAGGCTTACTGCGCCTTGCTCACCCAATCATTCCATTTATCACTGAGACCATTTGGCAACGTGTTAAAGTGGTTAAAGGCATTGATGCCGATACCATTATGTTGCAAGCGTTCCCTGAGTTCGATACAGCGAAAGTGGATGAGCTCGCACTGAGTGACCTTGAGTGGATCAAAGAAGCAATTATTGCCGTACGTAATATTCGTGCGGAAATGAACATTTCTCCAGGCAAACCACTCGATGTTATGCTGCGTGGCGCTTCTGCTGATGCTAAACGCCGTGTAGAAGAAAACCAAAACTTTATCAAATCGATGGCGCGTTTAGAAAGCATCCGCATATTGGCTGAAGGCGAAGAAGCGCCTGTTTCTGTCACCAAACTGGTTGGCGGTGCTGAGTTACTGATCCCAATGGCGGGTCTGGTTGATAAAGACGCGGAACTAGCTCGTTTAGATAAAGAGCTGGAAAAAGTGCTGAAAGAAATTGAAACCATTGAAAGCAAACTGGCAAATGAAGGTTTCGTAAGTCGTGCACCTGCTGCGGTTGTGGAAAAAGAGCGTGAACGCTTAACGTCCAATATTGAAGCAAAAGCCAAGATTGAAGCACAGAAAGTGACGATTGCGTCTTTGTAATTGCTAAGCTTTAAGTCTCTCGCCCTGACTCGTCACTGATGAGTTAGGGCTTTTTTGTATTAGCGTATTGAAAAACATTGAAATGTGCTCAATATGATACATATTGTGACTATCAATGCCGCAATAGAAAATATAACTAATACAAATAAAAGAGATGTTCCTATGACAACAGACACAAACCAAACTGTTCAAGTTCGTTTAATTCAACCTAAAGATAACTCAGGGATCGCCGCCGTTATTCGTGAAGTTTCCGCAGAGCATGGTCTAACGGCAGACAAAGGCTTTGCCGTTGCTGATCCTATCTTAGATACCTTGTACGAGGTATATAGCAAGCCTCGTAGCGCCTATTGGGTCGTCGAAATGGATGGTAAGGTGGTTGGCGGTGGCGGTGTTTCACAGCTTGCTGGCGGCGATAACGAAACTGCAGAATTACAAAAGATGTATTTGTCTTCTGTGTTACGTGGCAAAGGCTTAGCCAAGCAAATCGTACTCATGTCTCTAGAGTTTGCTAAAGCTCAGGGCTATACCCGCTGTTATTTAGAAACCACCAAAGACTTACAAGCGGCAATTAAATTATATGAAAAATTAGGCTTTGAGTTTATTGATGAGCCATTAGGGAATACGGGCCATAGCGACTGTGAGATCCGCATGTTAAAAGCGTTGTAATTCATCATACCAGTGCGGTGAATATTTTGCCGCACGACGAAATAATCGCTGAGCATCAAAAAATTCTTATCTATATTAATACTCAACCTCTATCATCGATTCACACAAGATTTTCCTAATCCATTTTCTATACTTCTATTTTTTATCAGGAGTATATATGACCAGTCCAATACATTATCCAAATAGTAATATCGTCAATATATCGGCTAATAAGATACATTTTTCTATTAGTATACAGCCAAGAGAGATATCTATAATAACTAACAACCGGAATCGTTATCCCTTGCATAACAAAAAGCAAACCGAGGAATTGGCAGCGAGAAAGGGAGAAAAAACCGAATTTTTATCAAAGTGGACAGATTGGGCAAAAAAAGGTTGTCCTGATGAATGTAGAGTAGAAGTACTAAAACACTTAGCTAGTGCTCTATTAAATCGCACTAAACCTGATTTATCTGGTTTTAATTTAAAGCTTTCCCCTCCATTACCTGAATTTATGCAAAAATAGCCAAAATAACCATAAGAAAGGATAGCCTTTATCTATCCTTTCTTACTATACAATTATACAACTAATTAATGGACGCGATCTTCAGGGTCGATATCGTCCCCCTCTTCATCGTCATACTCTGCATCTGGGTCTTCAAAATAAGTCCCCCAACCGTCATAGTTGATGCCCATTTTCTCTGCCAACTTCATTAGCTGTTCAACTTGTGCATCAATCAGTTCTGCATTTAAAGCACTTTCACTAACAACATCGCAGCACATCAGGGTTTCACCTGTTTCGATTTCTAATTCTTCTGCATCCGTCACTTCATAACCTAGTTTGAATGCTTCAACTGCGGCTTTTTCTAATAACGCAAAATTGTCTGCAGAGAAATGATGCTCAATTGCATACAGTGCATCCGGATCACTGCCATCTTCCAATAATTCTTCAATAATTAAGCGAGTTTCTTCGTACTGCGCATCGAGTTCAGCTTTATCTACCATATCCACACCCCTTTTTTCTTTATCTCTAGCCTTTTCGTCATTCTCCCATAGGGTTGAAAGTGAAACCATACATTTCACGATAATTTCTTTTCTCTCGGGGGTTGATTTTGAATTTTTATGAATATAAATTGAATATTAATTCAATCAAAAGAGACCGTGATTTATGAATCCCTTATATAGCAAGCATTTTATTAGGCTACTTGATTTTACTCCTAGCGAAATTCATTCATTGTTAAAACTCTCAGCTTGGTTAAAATCAGAAAAAAAAGCAGGTACTGAGCATCCCCTCCTTGCTGGCAAAAATTTTGCACTCATTTTTGAAAAAGATTCGACTCGGACACGTTGTGCATTTGAGGTGGGTGCTTTTGACCAAGGCGCGAGAGTCACTTACCTTGGACCTTCTGGTAGCCAAATTGGCCATAAAGAAACCATGAAAGACACGGCAAGAGTACTGGGTAGGATGTATGACGGTATCCAATATCGGGGTTTTGCCCAATCCACCGTGGAAGTCTTAGCCGCGCACTCGGGAGTGCCTGTATGGAATGGACTAACCAACGAATTCCATCCCACACAGTTATTAGCCGACCTGCTGACCATTCAAGAACACCGACCAAATACGCCATTCTCAGACATTAAATTTGCCTATTTAGGCGATGCACGTAACAACATGGGAAATTCGATGCTCGAAGCCGCAGCGCTCACTGGTTTAGACTTACGCTTAGTCGCGCCCAAAAGCTGCTGGCCAGAAGAAGCACTGATCAATACCTGCCAAGAAATCGCACAAAAAACAGGGGCTAAAATCACGCTCACTGAAGATGTCGCCGAAGGGGTTAAAGGGGCTGATTTTATCTATACCGACGTTTGGGTCTCGATGGGGGAAGCCAAAGAGGTTTGGGCGCAGCGCATTAACTTGTTAAAGCCGTATCAAGTGAATATGAACGTGATTAAACTTACTGGCAACCCGAATGTGAAGTTCCTGCATTGCTTACCGGCTTTCCACAATGAAGACACCACATTGGGTGCTCAATTAGCCAAAGAATTCAATATGTTTGGTGGGCTTGAGGTCACCGAAGAAGTGTTTGAGTCCCCTTATAGCATTGTGTTTGACCAAGCAGAAAACCGGTTACATACTATCAAAGCGGTGATGGTGGCGACATTAGTTCCCCAATTGCCTGTTAATGTCTTCTAGTTTTAAATAGCTATCATCGGCACATCTATTGTGCCGATGGCAGCACAGTTGCATGATTAAGGGCGTTCTCCTTTCACCAAACGCTCATTGATACAATCAATAACCGATGGCAAGTCAGCAAGCGTATCAATAACATAATGTGCCCCTGCCGCAAAAAGCTTCTCGCTCGCCTGCTGTTTCAGTGAACCAATCTCTTCATCTGACATACTTTGGTACGTTTCCCATGTTTTACCAAACTCATTGCCTGAGATAGACAAGCCGACACTCCACATTCCTGCATTGCGCCCTTCTTCAACCCCCGGTACTGCATCATCGACTTTCACACAGGCTGATACTGAGCCGATGCCTAACGCAATAACATTTTGTAATGCCATCCAAGGCCCTGGTCGGCCGCCTGCAAGGAGGTCATCACTTGCAACCCAGTAGTCCGGCTGATAGCCAAGAGCCTGAGCCGCTGGCACTAACTTCTCCATGACAACGCGTGGGTATCCGGAACAAGAGCCAATTTTAATATTTTGCTGACGTAATGCTGCGATTGTGTCGGTAACACCGGCAATAGGCGCGGCAAAATCGACAACTTTGGCAATCTGTAGTGGCATAAATGCGGCATAGATTTTATCAATATCTTCACGGGTCATTGAACGGCCAAACTTCGCGTTCCATACAGCGTCAACTTCAGGTAATTTGCCCAGCGCTTCAATATGTTGCCACTTACCCAGCCCCATCGGAATTCGAGCTTGTGCTAATGTTATCTCAATATCAAACACACTCTTAAACGCTTCAATAAAAATCTGAGTGGGCGCAAAAGACCCAAAATCTACCGTCGTACCCGCCCAATCCAAAATAACAGCCTCAATGCGCTTCATCTCTCTTCCTTATTGTTTCCAGTAAATGGCTTTTTCTATTGCTGCCAATAATGCATCAATATCTGCTGCAAACACCTCACCAATATTTCCGATACGAAAACAGTCACTTTGTGACACTTTCCCCGGATAGATCACAAAACCTTGAGCCTTTAAGCGCTGATAAAACGGTTTAAATTGATAATCTGGAGAAATTGGTGAGTAAAATGCAGTGATAATCGGCGAATGTCGCGCATCATCCAATAAAGTGGTAAAACCGAGTGCTCTCATTCCTGCCACCAGCTTACGCTGATTTTGGCGATAACGTTGATAACGCGCAGCAACCCCACCTTCCGCCTCAAGCTCTTTAAGTGCCTGAGCAAAGGCTAACACGGTATGTGTCGGGGAGGTAAAGCGCCATTTACCGTGGAAGTCTTCCATGCAACGCCATTGCGCATATAAATCGAGGGATAACGAACGGGAACGTCCTTGGCAATTTTCCAATGACTGTGTATGCGCTATCACAAAAGCAAACCCCGGAACCCCCTGAATACATTTGTTTGCCGAGCTGATCAGAAAATCAATATTCAGCTGGGCAATATCTAACGGAACTCCACCAAAGCTGCTCATTGCATCGACGATATAACATTTTTGGTAATGCTTCGCTAATACAGCGACTTGCTCTATTGGGTTTAACATACCCGTGGTGGTTTCACAATGGACCATTGCAATGTGTGTAATTTGGTTATCCTGCCGTAATAACTGTTCAATCCATTCCACATCAGGTAAATCCATTTCACCACAATCATACACACTATAGTTAAGTCCTAATATCTGCGCCATTTCAACCATTCGGGCACCATAAGCGCCATTACTGATGATTAGCACCTTGTCTGTTGGCCCTACCGCACTCCCTAATACTGCCTCAACGGCATAACTACCACTCCCTTGTAGCAATACCGAGGTATAGCCCGCTTGTGGTGTGGCAAGTGAAACTAACTGTTGACGGATCTTTTGCACCACATCCAAGTTATAATCATCATCCCATGTACAACTATCGAACAGCATCGCCTCTTTTACCGTTCTAGAGGTCGTTAATGGGCCCGGTGTTAACAACAAATAATTCTTTTGGGTCATTTAATTCACCTTTGGTCTATACCAGATTGCCATTATAATGGTCGTAGGTGGATTAAAAGGTCAAAGGAAAAGTGCCTGTGAAACAAAAAATTCATATAACTATGTATAATATGACAGAAACAATAACCGGAAATGGCGATGAAATTATCAACGGATGAAACCCCGCAATACCTGCTGATTAAAGCGCAATTACAGGAACGCATTCAAAATGGCGCGTTAAAATGTGGAGATAAGCTCCCCTCTGAACGTGAGCTTTGCACTATTTTTAACACCACAAGGGTCACTATTCGTGAAAGTTTGGCGCAGTTAGAATCCAGTGGTGTCATTTACCGTTCTGAGCGCCGAGGTTGGTTTGTAACCCCTGAGCGCCTCTGGCTAGATCCAACACAAAATACCAACTTCCACAAACTGTGTATTGAGCAAGGCAGAGAGCCCAAAACCACCTTACTTGATGGGCGAGTCGTTACCGTTCCGCTTGAAGCCATCTCCTCGTTGCAGCTCCAGCCTTTTGAGCAAATTTATTTACTCACACGACTACGCTTTGCGGATGGAAGACCCGTTTGCTACTGTGAAAACCATTGTTTGCCTGCTCGTGTTCCTGAGTTACTACGCCATGACCTTAATGGTAGCCTAACCGAAGTGTATGACACTCACTATGGCCTGATATATACCAGTATGCATTTGTCTTTCTACCCGACCGCGATGCCAGAACAAGCCGCACACGCACTCGGTGTCGCCGTGGGCCGTCCGGCCTTACTATTGCAACGTCTGAACTATGACCAACATGGGCGAATTTTAGATTACGATGTGGAGTATTGGCGTCATGACAGTCTGCGTATTGAAGTCCATACCTTGTGATAGCCTTCGTTTCCGCTTAGAAAAATATTTTTAACTATTTGGTTTGGTTTCATCTGTTTGTCATATAAACCCGTTAGCGTAAAAAACATCTGGTATATACCAGAATACATTTTACCTTAACTGGAGAAAACAATGAAACGTACTCCCTTAGTCTGCTTGCTCATGGCAACCTTTTGTGCAACCGCTGTTTTTGCTGATAATATCGTGACTGTTTACTCCGCTGATGGCCTGCACGATGGCAATGACAGCTGGTATAAAAATCAATTTGAGGCTTTCACCCAACAAACTGGCATCAAAGTTCAGTACGTTGAAAGTGGTTCTGGTGCGATTGTCGAACGTTTAGTTAAAGAGCGTACCAACCCACAGGCTGATGTGTTAATCACCGTTCCCCCTTTTATTCAACGCGCCGCCAAAACACAGTTACTCGCTGAATTCATGCCTGATGCCGCTGCCAGTATTGCTAATTCGAATCGTTACTACACGCCATTGGTAAATAACTACCTGACTTTTATCTACAACGCAAAAATGCTGAAGTCCCCTCCCGAGAATTGGTCTTCCCTGCTCGACTCTCGTTTTAAAAATAAACTGCAATATTCCACACCGGGTCAAGCGGGAGACGGCACTGCCGTCATGCTACAGGTGTTCCATAGTTTTAATGGCAAAGATGCAGGGTTTGACTACCTTGGGAAATTACAGGCGAATAACGTTGGACCATCCGCATCTACAGGCAAATTGACGGCACTCGTCAACAAAGGCGAGTTATATGTTGCAAACGGCGACTTGCAAATGAACCTATCGCAAATGGCGCGCAATCCGAATGTACAAATTTTCTGGCCACAAGATGCAAATGGTGAACGTAGTGCACTGGTTTTGCCTTATGTTGTCGGTTTAGTGAACAACGGTCCTGAAACAGAAAATGGCAAAAAACTGATTAATTTCCTCTTGGATAAACCCTCACAAAACCGTGTCAGTGAGCTTTCATGGGGAATGCCCGTGCGTTCAGATATCACCCCTGAAGATAAGCAATATCGTACCGCTGTTAAAACCCTCGACGGCGTTAAAACTTGGCAGCCCAATTGGGATGACGTTGAAACCTCCCTATCCAATGATATTTCACGTTGGCAAAAAGTGACTGATGGCGAGTAATTGTGATGTTAATGAAACGAAAATTAGCCACCTCAATGCAGCAAACTGAGCATTCAGGGATCAAGCTTGAGTCTTTGCGGGTCTCCTACCACAGCAATGTGGTATTAAAACCCTTAGACCTTACTATCGATCCTGGTGAGATATTAGTCTTAATCGGCCCCTCTGGCTCGGGAAAAACTACGGTATTACGTGCCATTGCGGGTTTCGCTCAACCAGATAGTGGGCGAATTCTATTGGGTGATACGGATATCACCCACCTTCCCCCCTATCAGCGTGGGCTAGGCATGGTTGTACAAAATTATGCACTATTCCCCCATATGAAGGTGGAAGACAATGTGGCTTTTGGATTACGTGCGCAAAAGCAGCCCAAAGCACTGATCAATGAACGCGTTGTTGAAGCGTTGAAAGTTGTGGGGATGACAGATTATGCCACTCGTTACCCCCACCAGCTTTCTGGTGGACAACAACAACGCGTCGCAATTGCCAGAGCGATTGCCACACGCCCTCGCGTTTTATTACTGGATGAACCGTTATCGGCCCTTGATGCACAAATTCGCCACAATATGGTAGAGGAAATCGCACGGCTACACCGTGAACTACCTGAATTGACCATTCTTTATGTCACTCATGACCAAACTGAAGCGCTTGCTCTTGGTGACAAAATTGGCATCATGAAAGACGGTTATTTAGTCGCTCATGGGGAAAAAAACACCCTATATCATCGCCCCCCAAACCGTTTTGCGGCTGAGTTTTTAGGGCGAGCAAATATTTTAACCGCTACCGCTTTACATTTTTCATCAACACCAGCCAGAGTAAATGTCAGCTGTGCAGGGACATTTCTTGAAGCACAAACGCAAGGTATGAAAACAGGTCCCCATAAGTGGATTTGTATTCGCCCTCAGCACATCACCTTAACCCCCCGACCTGAAACCACCAATCAGTTACATGGCACACTGCGTTCAATACGCTGGCAAGGGGACTTAAGCCATTTAATCTGTGATGTTGCAGGAGAAACGGTGAGCGTCGCCGTCACCCATTTAGCCTCATCCCCCCAAGCTGGCGATAAGCTCACGCTATGGTTTTCCCCCACAGATACCATTTTGATTGAGGAATGACATGTCACATATCAGTGTGCCAACGCGTTCATCCACTACGATAAAACCAATCTACTGGATACTGCCGCCATTATTGGTGTTAGCGACCCTATTCTTCTACCCATTATTATTGATAGCCCAACAAGCTCTACAAAGTGAAACGGGTGGATTGAGGGGAGAGACATTTTGGCAACTTATTGAATCAAAGCGATTCATAACTGGATTATGGAATACATTACAAATTGCCTTTTTAGCGACATTAGGCTGCCTTGTGGTAGGCAGTATACTTTCGCTAATCTTAGTTTTTATCCCATTCACAGGTCATCGTTTTATTACTCAAGTGATTGATACCTTTATTGCCTTGCCAACATTTTTAATTACCCTTGCCTTTACATTCATCTATGGCTCCGCAGGGCTTCTCAATGGCACATTGATGGCGTTATTCAATTTCGAACTTCCACCTGTTGATTTCCTATATTCCATTAATGGCGTGATTTTGGCTGAAATCACAGTGTTTACCCCTTTGGTTATGCGCCCACTCATGGCAGCGCTACGGCAAATCGATAAAAGCCAATTAGAAGCTGCCAGTATTTTAGGTGCTCACCCAGCAAGAGTGATCGCCCAAGTGATTTTTCCCGCAGCGCTACCTGCACTGCTCGCGGGTGGCAGCCTTTGCTTGCTGCTAACCACCAATGAGTTTGGTATCGTGCTGTTTATTGGGGCAAAGGGGGTAAATACCTTACCTATGATGGTGTACAGCAAAGCCATACTTGAGTCTGATTATGCCGTCGCCTGCATGATAGCACTCGTCAATATCCTATTGTCCCTTGGGCTGTTTTTCCTCTACAGAATGGCAACCACGCGTCTTGGCACAAGGAGCTAGCTATGTTGATTTGGTCTAAAAAAGGTCGAGCCCTCGCAACACTGATTGCCATTAGCTTAATTTCATTACTCTTTTTACTGCCTTTGGTGATGATCCTGATGTCAAGCTTTAGCCGGCAATGGAATGGTATTTTACCCTCTGGCTTTACATTTGAGCACTTTGTCAATGCGTTCAGTGGCCCCGCTTGGAATGCAATTCTATCGAGTTTAATCATTGGATTTTGTGCCAGTTTATTTGCTCTGTTTTGTGGCCTTTGGGCGGCGTTAGCCTTAAGAAGGCATAACGGGAGACTGCAAAAATTACTGGGTATCGCTTTTTATTTACCCAGTGCAATTCCCTCTGTCTCGATAGGGCTGGGTATCCTTGTCGCATTCAGCCAAGGTTACTTACAAATGAATGGTACATTTTGGATTGTATTCAGCGCCCATTTTGTCTTAATTTCAGCGTTCACATTCAGCAATGTGTCTACAGGGCTCGCACGAATTTCCCCTGATATTGAAAATGTCGCCTTTAGCTTAGGTGCATCACCGTGGTATCGCCTTTGCCATGTGACGCTGCCATTATTGATGCCGTGGATGATTTCAGCATTAGCATTAAGTCTTTCTCTGTCTTTAGGAGAATTAGGGGCAACTATGATGCTATACCCTCCCGGCTGGGCAACCTTACCGGTCTCCATTTTTAGCTTAACAGATAGGGGCAATATTACTGACAGCTCTGCACTGACAATTGTCTTAGTGGCGATAACATTATTACTGATGATGAAATTAGAGAAAATAGCAAAAAGACTTGGCCAAAAATAAACGTTGCCTCGCTAACTCGCTAAATAGCCAAGTCCCCTAAATACTGAGCTATTTAGCGGCTTGCACGCTATTCCCACATATACTTATCTTTTTTTGTCCAGCCTTTAGAAACCATGCATTCCAAGTAATAATTATTGCGGGTATCTTCATTAACATCAATCACATAGCTTTCCATGACTGGTGTTTGTTCTTTATAGGTTTTGTCTTTGCCACAATCATCATCTTTTTTGCACTTTTTTTCGACATAAGACATGACAGAACGCTGTGCCACTTCATTTTTGATTGGGTACAAATGAAGAGCTTCAGGCTTACAAGCTGCATTCGCCTCAGATTGAGTAAATTTTGAACCACCAGAAACAGGTACCCAAACAGATGAACACCCTGAAAGAAGAAATGCCAATGGAATAAGAAGTCGTGATTTCATAATGATCATATTTAATTGAAAAAGAAAAAACATCTTACTCGTACATAAAATATGTGTAAATAAATGCACTGTATATTCAATCATATGATTTAATTTTGGTTTAAAAAGCACCAATGCTCAACATATTTATTATGATAGATAACCTTTCTCTCATTTTTCAGTAAGTTCAGATATTCACCAAAATGCAAAAATAAAAAAGTTTCTTTTTCTTTATGCAAACGCTTGCGTCAGAGAATCAGATGCGTATAATGCGCCACAATTTGCCGGGAGAAACCATGAACGCTGCTGCTCTAGTTTTCACTAAGAACACCTCCAACACACTGCCTTATGGCGGTCTGGACAATCTGTTTTTTCCCTTCGTATTTTCAAGAAAGCCCCTCAATGAGGGGCTTTTTTTTGGCCTATAGACCTAACATGTCTTGCTGACACAGGAGAACAACAATGCCGAATCCTTTATACCACCGCGATATCATTTCAATTAACGATTTAGATCGTTCAGACCTCGAACTTGTACTCAATGTCGCTGCTTCTTTGAAAAAACAGCCGCAACCCGAACTCCTAAAACATAACGTTATCGCAAGTTGTTTCTTTGAAGCATCAACGCGCACACGGTTGTCCTTCGAAACGGCCATTCATCGCTTAGGGGCATCTGTCGTTGGTTTCTCTGATAGCACCAATACTTCATTAGGTAAGAAAGGCGAAACATTGGCAGATACCATTTCGGTTATTAGCCAATATGTGGATGCGATCGTCATGCGTCATCCGCAAGAAGGAGCTGCACGGTTAGCAAGCCAATTTGCAGGCCAAATCCCAGTAATTAATGCAGGTGATGGTTCGAACCAACACCCAACTCAGACCTTGCTTGACTTGTTTACAATCCAAGAAACCCAAGGCCGGTTAGAAAACTTACAAGTAGCGATGGTTGGTGATTTAAAGTATGGCAGAACCGTGCATTCCCTCACCCAAGCACTTTCCAAATTTGAAGGTAATCACTTCTACTTTATCGCCCCTGAAGCACTTTCAATGCCAAATCACATTTTGCATATTTTAGAAGAAAAAGGCGCGACCTATAGCTTGCACAATAATATTGATGAGGTAATGCCTGAGCTGGATATTCTATATATGACGCGCGTACAAAAAGAGCGCCTCGACCCATCTGAATATGCCAATGTGAAAGCGCAATTTATCTTACGTGCCGCTGACTTACATTGTGCAAAACCTAACCTAAAAGTCTTACACCCATTACCACGAATTGATGAAATTACTGTTGATGTCGACAGCACACCTTACGCTTACTATTTCCAACAAGCGGGCAATGGAATTTATGCGCGTCAAGCATTGCTATCACTGGTGTTAAATAAAGAATTGGCTATCTGAGGAGGAAATCATCATGACACACGATCATAAATTACAAGTTGAAGCAATCAGCCACGGTACGGTTATCGACCACATTCCTGCTCAAATTGGCTTCAAATTACTCAAATTATTTAAACTAACCAAAACGGATGAACGTATCACCATTGGTTTAAATTTACCTTCAAGCAACTTGGGTAAAAAAGATATCATCAAAATTGAAAATACCTTTTTAACCCCTGAACAAGCCAACCAGCTCGCTATGTATGCTCCTGAAGCTACGGTTAATCGCATTGAAGATTACCAAGTCGTTGAAAAGCTTGAACTCACATTACCTAACTATATCGACAACGTCTTAATTTGCCCAAACAGTAACTGTATTAGCCATAATGAACCCGTATCAAGTAGCTTCCGTGTGAAGAAAATTGGCAAAGAGGTTGCACTGACATGCCAATTCTGTGAAAAAGAGTTCGATAGAGATGCTGTGATCAATAACCAGTAGGTTGTTTCAGCGTAGACTGCGGTGTTGTCTAGGCGCAATCCATGTTTATAATAGCGTCTAATTGCCCACAACGTTATACTCAAAGTCTCACCAAGCCACAAACACAGCGGTGGCTTGCAATATGACGAGTATTTTCCCTTTACGTGATGAAACGGAGTAGTTATGTCATACGAAATCAATACAGAAAATGCACCAGCAGCGATCGGTCCTTACGTTCAAGGTGTAGATTTGGGTAGTATGGTGATAACATCAGGCCAAATCCCTGTTGACCCTAAAACAGGCGAAGTTCCTGAAGATATCGCAGCACAAACTCGCCAATCACTGGCTAACGTAAAAGCGATATTAGAAAAAGCAGGCCTAAGCGCAGCTAACATCGTGAAAACGACCGTATTTGTAAAAGATTTAAATGACTTTGCAACGGTGAATGCGACCTACGAAGAGTTCTTCAAACAACATAATGCACCATTCCCTGCTCGTTCTTGCGTTGAAGTCGCTCGTCTTCCAAAAGATGTAAAAATTGAAATCGAAGCAATCGCGGTACGTAAATAACGATTAGCTCGAACGAAACACCTCATTATTTTTTGTGGGGTGTCTTTTATTCCTTGCGTTTTCTTCTTATCCTCAAGTCTGCACATTTCTCGTGCCCTTCATGTTTATTAATAACAAAAAAGCATGCCACACATTTTATTTAACTGATGTAAATAAATACCGCTGACTAAAAAGATTTACTTTCCCTGCGCTTTTGATCTTCATATAAATTATTTTTTTCTTTGTTTTAAATCAAACATTGGCTATCTAAAAAAAAGCATTAATCTATATATTGTGCTTTAATTACACCAATCAGCACAACATATAGTATTTATTTACATTTTATCCACAGAATAAGGTCAACAAAAAAGATAGAAAATACCTTTGTTGATGCTATGGATAACTCAACAAGGAGAGCGATAGTGGGAACGGTTGTTATTAAAAGAGATGGTTGTCAGGTCAGCTTTGACCTTCCACGAATTCAAGAAGCAGTTAAGCGAGCAGCCGCTGCGGTGAATGTTAAGGATGACGATTACTGTCTTCAAGTTGCCTCTGCCGTAACAGAACAACTTTGCAGCCGTGACAAAGTGGATATCGCAGAAATTCAAGACGCTGTCGAAAACCAATTGATGGCAGGCCCTTATAAAGATCTCGCTCGCACTTACATTGAATATCGCCATGACCGAGACAACGAACGTGAGAAACGCAGCCAACTAACTCACGAAATCCGAGGGCTTATTGAGCAAAGCAATGTGTCTTTACTCAATGAAAATGCCAACAAAGACAGTAAAGTGATCCCAACCCAACGTGATTTGCTCGCCGGGATCGTTGCGAAACACTATGCTAAACAACATATTTTACCTCGCGATGTCGTCCTCGCGCATGAAAAAGGTGAAATCCACTACCACGACCTTGATTATGCCCCCTTCTTCCCTATGTTTAATTGTATGCTAATTGACCTTGAGGGAATGTTAACTAACGGATTTAAAATGGGAAATGCAGAAATAGAGCCACCAAGGTCTATTTCAACGGCAACAGCCGTCACGGCACAAATCATTGCTCAAGTCGCTAGCCACATATATGGTGGTACTACAATTAACCGTATTGATGAAATTTTAGCGCCTTATGTCGCTATCAGCTACGAAAAACACTTAAAAGTTGCCAAAGAGTGGGGAATTTCAGATGCTGAAGGTTACGCGCAGAACCGTACTGATAAAGAATGTTATGATGCATTCCAATCATTAGAGTATGAAGTTAACACCCTACATACTGCTAACGGTCAGACTCCTTTTGTTACTTTTGGTTTTGGCCTTGGTACTTCCAAAGAAGCTCGGTTAATTCAGCAATCCATTTTAAAGAACCGCATTGCGGGTCTTGGTAAAAACCGCAAAACGGCCGTTTTCCCTAAACTGGTATTTGCCATTAAAGAAGGCCTAAACCACAAATTTGACGATCCAAATTATGATATCAAGCAGTTAGCTTTAGAATGTGCCAGCAAGCGCATGTACCCTGATATCCTTAACTATGATCGCGTTGTTGATATCACCGGCTCATTTAAAACCCCAATGGGCTGTCGTAGCTTCTTAGGTATTTATGAAGAAGATGGTAAACAAATTCATGATGGTCGCAATAATTTAGGGGTTATTAGCCTTAACTTACCGCGTATCGCCATCGAAGCAGATGGAAATGAAGAAGCATTTTGGGCACTACTTGATGAGCGTTTAGCCATTGCGAAAAAAGCTCTGATGACTCGTATTGCTCGCTTAGAAACCGTCAAAGCCCGCGTTGCCCCTATCCTATATATGGAAGGCGCTTGCGGCGTTAGGTTAAAAGCGGACGATAACGTGGCTGAAATATTCAAACATGGCAGAGCCTCGATTTCATTAGGCTACATTGGCTTACATGAAACAATCAATGCCCTGTTTGGCACACAGACACACGTTTATGACGATACACGATTACGTGAAAAGGCCGTCGCTATTGTTGAACGCCTACGCCAAGCCACCGATGAGTGGAAAGCAGAAACGGGTTATGGTTTTAGTTTATACAGCACACCCAGTGAAAATCTTTGTGACCGATTCTGCCGTATCGACACCGCTGAGTTTGGTGTCATTGCGGGGGTGACAGATAAAGGCTATTACACCAACAGCTTCCATTTAGATGTCGAAAAGCAAGTGAATCCTTACGACAAGATTGATTTTGAAGCCCCTTATCCAGCTATCGCTAATGGTGGCTTCATCTGTTACGGCGAATATCCAAACTTACAACATAACGTTAAAGCGCTAGAAGATGTGTGGGATTATAGCTATCAACATGTCCCTTACTATGGAACAAACACCCCCATTGATGAATGTTATGAATGTGGTTTCTCTGGGGAGTTTTCTTGTACCAGCAAAGGCTTTACTTGTCCTGCTTGCGGTAATCATGACACAAACAGAGTCTCTGTTATCCGCCGAGTTTGCGGTTATTTAGGTAGCCCCGATGCAAGGCCGTTCAATGCAGGAAAACAGGAAGAAGTTAAGCGTCGCATCAAACACCTAGGTAATGGTCAATTAGGCTAATATTATGAATTATCACCAATATTACCCCGTTGATGTAGTCAATGGTCCTGGAACTCGCTGTACACTGTTCGTTTCAGGCTGTGTTCATCAATGCCGTGGTTGTTATAACCAAAGTACTTGGCGAGTCGATTCAGGGGTGCCATTCACTCAAGAAATGGAAGACCAAATCATTCAAGATTTGCAAGACACGCGTATTCATAGGCAGGGATTGTCCCTGTCCGGTGGAGATCCACTCCATCCAGCTAACTTACCTGCGATACTAAAATTAGTGAAACGGGTAAAAGCCGTTTGCCCAAATAAAGATATCTGGTTATGGACAGGATACAGATTAAGTGAGCTGACTGCCGAACAACACAAAGTGGTGAGTTTTGTAAATACCTTAGTTGACGGTAAGTTTGAGCAAGACTTACATGACCCTCGGTTAATTTGGCGCGGTAGCGCAAATCAAGTTATCCATAGTTTACGCTAATTATCTCGCGTCCAGTGCAATTTAGTTCCAAAACCTAGCTTATTATCTACCATTTTGACGTTATCTAAGTGAAGCTGCCAAATCGGCAGTTTCGCTGTTAGCGCGACAGGAAAACGACGACAATACAGAGCTCTCGCCAATTGTTCTTTCTCCCCCTCTAATCTCTCAACACATCCTTTAAACTGAATACCTTGTATCTGACTAATCGCTTTCGATTGAGTAGAAATAGTGCCAGCAACTTGTGGATTAGCCACCATTAGCTGTCCATGTTTTGAGTTTGGGTCGGTCATTAAAATAAGTGACATACTTTTAGAATCAAATACATAGTAACAAGTGGCGGGCCAAATCTCATGGTTATGGTGAGCAAAAATAGAAAATACGTGTTGGCGAGAAATATAGCGCTGGATGTGTTTTAACATTTGTTCTGGCGTCATAGCGATTTCCATATAGACCCGTTCAGAACAAGCTTTTGGGTTTCCCCTAAGCTTGCTTAAACTGTTCTGAACGCGGGTATAAAATTCGCTATTACTATAGCCTAACTAATTAAAAAATGGTTCTAATTAGTTTTATCACTCTAATTAATTTGGGTTTTACACTATCTTACCCAAACCTTTACTCTAAATAATTCGAGTTGTAGCTAGGCAACAAGTGAACGAAGCGCTAGGAGCACACATAAGTATGTGACGAGTGCGAATGAACGCGGCCAACGCTACGGCTCGAAGTATGACGAATAAATATGACGAATAAATTTATTTATAAATAGCTGCAGTACCACTCATTGAGTTTTCACCGCCAGCAGAGATAACGCGGAATGAAGTTGCACCGGCTTCATCAGCTTTTTTGGCTAATTGCTCGGTCAGGTCATTTACGCTCACAGCACCCGTTACTGATACATAACCTGCAGCAGGTTGGTTAGTGTGTTGAACTTCATCAGCCGCCATTGAGCCAAATGAAACAGCACCTAAAGCTAAAGCAGCAGCGAATAATGTTGATTTTTTCATAATACGTTCCTTTTATTAAATTTGATTTTTAATCGGGATATTTACTGTCCCTCTGTGATATGGATCATATTATGCGCTTTAACTGAGAATGAAAATTAGCTAATTTTGCTATACTAATTCAAAAAAATTGAATATAAAGTCCTGTTGAGGTTACAAATTTGTGACGGTTTTGTCTCATTTTTTATTTATATATTAATATGTTATAAATAGCTCTCTTAACGAATATATTCGTCGATAACCTCTTGTTTTCACCCTATAAATCAGCACAGAATGATAAAAAATACGTTAGAAAAAAATGAATTAACTCAAAATAGCTGGTATCTCTATCTGGTAAGAGAGAAAAATAACGCATTATATTGTGGGATCACAACGAATGTGCAGCGCCGTTTTGAGCAACACAAAGCAGGTACCGGTGCAAAAGCCCTGAAAGGGAAAATGCCCTTGACACTCGTTTTCTCATGCTTGATTGGCTCTCGCTCTGATGCCTCAAAAATGGAATATCAAGTTAAGAAACTGAGTAAAAAGACAAAAGAAAGGCTGGTCATTGACCAGCCTAGTGAACTTATTAATTATTTGGCAAGCTATAATACATTATCAAAATGCGATGAATAGGTTACAACGCCTTGATATGCATCTATTTCACCATTTTCTAACCCACAAATCATGAAATGAGATTGGTGTTCAGGCCACTGACAATTCACCGCATATTTTGAGCCAGGTTCAAAACCAAAGCGCGAATAGTAATGTTCGTCACCTAAAACCACGACAGCAGCGTAACCAAACTCATTTAGGCTATCTAGTCCTTCATAAACCAGCTTTTCTGCAATACCTTGCCGCTGGTACGCTTTATTGACCGCTAATGGGGCTAATCCTACCCACTGAACATCTTCACCATTCACATCGACAGATGTGAAACCAACATAACCAATAACTTCACCATCATCGTTTGTCGCAACAACACCGAGCGTTAATAGACCATCCTCACGCAGACGCTGAACAAGGTTAGCTTCAGCCTCGGTAGGGAACGTTTCCCTCAATAGTTTATCGATACCCATAGCATCGACAGGGATCTCGACTCGAATTAGCATGAAGTTAACGTGGGCGATTTATGCTCCACGTCCTCACTATCCTGAACCACCTTAATCACCTCCGCTAATTGCAGCAATGTAAAGCGCAATGGCGCTGGCATATTTTCTAATTCAAAAGCATCCATTAAGTTTTTCACGTATAAACCGAGTTCGGTATCCCCTTCGATGACTAACCTACGCTGAAAAAACAACGTATCAGGGTCTTCTTTACGTGCTGCAATCAATATCAAATCGTTAGCATTACCGCTAACGCTAACATCAGCTTGTGCATTTTGTTTAACCACTAATTGGCCATCTTGCAAGCTAATAAACCAAACCAGTGCTAAATCACGCACTTCAACTTTTAGCCATTTGTCTTCGAAAAAATCAAGTTCCCCTTCTTTAACTGACTCGCGAAACTGCCAACTTAATAGCTGCTCAAGCACTTGGCGCTGCACAGCAAATGGGGTCACTTTTAAAGGCAATTTCAAAAATGAAGGGCCTTTTGTGATGAGTTGAGAACGAATTTTACCTAACACAGTACTGACTCCCGTATTAATTATTTGCCCGTTTTCGTGTAACTACTTAACCACAGTAGCAGCTCGAATCGCTTAGGGTAAGATATTGTGTACTCAAATAATTTAAGAAAAATATTTGCCGCCAATAGGCCAAAAAGTGAATTTATCGACGTCCTGTTTGCTTCCGTAGCAAGTATATTGCCAAAAAAAGGGTTAATTGGTCTGATCCTATATCAATTTTTGCCCATCTCGCCAATATTTATTTTTAGCCCGCAATTATAGGAGAAATTGGCCTTTAATGATGGTTTTACCACAATTTATACGATAATAAATCATCAAAAGCAGTTTAGGTTAAACTATTTATACAACTTATCTCTCTTTAATCTAGCAAGATCCTTAAACGGCTAACAATGAATAACACGCTATCGACTCGCTGAATTAACGAATACTGATAGCCATTAACAATTTCTCTGCTCTAAATCAAAATCTATAACAGTTCCCTTGACTAGAATGTTAATCATCAAAATTTATACAGGGATAGGTCAATGGAATTACTCTGCCCAGCAGGGAATTTGCCCGCTTTGAAAGCAGCTGTCGATAACGGTGCTGATGCCGTCTATATTGGATTGAAAAATGAGACCAACGCGCGTCATTTTGCCGGATTAAATTTTACTGAAAAAAAGCTATATGAGGCCGAGCGCTATATTCATAACCGTAAACGCAAATTACATATTGCGATTAATACATTTGCACACCCAAACGGCTATGAACGCTGGCAAAACTCCGTCGATCTTGCTGCGGATCTTGGCGCAGATGCGCTGATATTAGCAGATATAGCCATGCTAGAATACGCTGCTAACAAATACCCACACATCGAAAGGCACGTTTCCGTTCAAGCCTCTGCCACCAACACAGAAGCCATCCGTTTTTATCAACGCAATTTTGATGTCCATCGCGTCGTACTCCCTCGCGTTTTATCAATTCACCAAGTCAAGCAACTGGCTAAAAATAGCCCAGTACCACTTGAGGTCTTTGCCTTTGGGAGCCTGTGCATTATGGCCGAAGGACGTTGCTACCTTTCTTCTTATCTCACGGGTGAGTCACCTAATACCGTAGGAGCATGTTCCCCTGCCCGTTTTGTTCGCTGGCAACAAACAGAGGAAGGAATGGAATCACGCCTTAATAATGTGCTCATCGATCGCTATCAAAAAGATGAAAATGCAGGGTATCCAACCTTGTGTAAAGGCCGCTATCTTGTGGATGAGCAAAAATATCATGTGCTAGAAGAACCCACCAGCTTGAATACCATTGAGCTATTACCTGAACTCATGGCCGCCAATATCGCCTCCGTTAAAATCGAAGGCCGCCAACGTAGCCCCGCATATGTCACTGAAGTGACACGCATTTGGCGACAAGCCATCGACCACTATAACGTCAATCCAAGTCACTTCATCACCGACCCTAAATGGCTAAAAGCCTTAGGTGCGCTTTCAGAGGGTAACCAAACTACATTGGGCGCTTACCATCGTAAATGGCAATAATTTAATAGGTAAATATCATGCAGTACTCATTAGGATCTGTCCTTTATTATTGGCAAAAACAAACGCTGAGCGATTTTTATCAACTTGCGATGCAAAGTGAAGCCGATATTATCTATCTGGGCGAAACGGTATGTAGTAAGCGCCGAGAAATGAAACCCAATGACTGGATAGAACTCGCCCAGCAACTCGCCAAAAGTGGCAAACAAATCGTCCTTAGCACACTCGCACTCTTACAGGCGCCTTCTGAACTCAAAGAAATTAGCAAGTTAGTTGATAATGGAGAGTTTTTAGTTGAAGCCCATGACTTTGGTGTCATCAATATGTTAGTCGAGAAAGGGCTACCATTCGTCGCTGGACATGGTTTGAACTGCTACAATGCCCAAACCTTGAAGATTCTACTTCGTCAAGGTATGACTCGCTGGTGTATGCCTGTAGAGCTATCCCGTGACTGGCTAGCTAATTTGCTCAATCAATGTGATGACATTGGTATTCGTGGCAAGTTTGAAGTGGAGGTGATGAGCTACGGCCACCTTCCTCTCGCCTACTCTGCACGCTGCTTCACCGCTCGCTCAGAAAACAAGCAAAAAGATGAATGTGAAACTTGCTGCATTAATTACCCGCAAGGTCGCAAAGTGCTTTCCCAAGAACAACAGCAAGTCTTTACTTTAAATGGAATTCAAACCCTAAGTGGTGATTGCTATAACCTCGGCAATGAGTTGCGCTCAATGCAAGGCTTAGTCGATATTGTGCGAATTTCACCTGAACGTATTGATACCCTTGAAACATTGGCGCAATTTAAAGCCAATGAAAATGGTGAAATGCCATTCACAATAAAGGATAAAAGCTGTAATGGCTATTGGCGGCAAATTGCAGGTTTATCAATGGTGCCCTAATCAGGTTTCAGTTCATTATGATGTGATTTAGCACATAAAAAAGTAATATACTTAAATTCCCCTCATCGCAGAGCGAATGCGATGGAGTCAATAAAATGATTAAAAATAACTGGAAAACCTAGAAACTGACAAACATTAAACAAAAAGGCTCAATGGCCTCTGAATCCATTGAGCCCCGCATATAGCATAACTTATTGTCGAATAAACCAAAGGCTAACGGTGGTGCCTTCGCCAGCGGTTAAATATATGTGCTAAATGGCGTAATTCTCCATCGCGTAGCATGCCAATAAATACCCCGATCGCGGTATAAATCACACCAAGAGTGAGCATCATGACAATATCCATCAGCGCTTCATTGAAAGGTAACCCCATTTGATTAAGACCTGCCATAGCATTCGTCGCCCACGTTGATGGAAACGCAGATGCAATCATACGAACCCAATCAGGCATGGCTTGCAGAGGCCAAATAGTGCCTGACATATAAAACACGGGGGTCGTAATAAATGCCAATGTTAAATAAATCATTTCTACACTACGTAAGCACTCTGTAACCAACTTGCCAAGCCCCAAAACAGCGAGCAAGAATGGGAAAGTCAATATCCAGATTAAATACAAAGGCGCTTCTTGTCGGTAGCCCAATACCCACGGCCAAAGAGCAAAAAAGACGGTCGATAGAAACAACCAAATTGGGATCAACGCAGACAATGCCCCCAAGTAAACCGCCAGTGGTGGCTTACCTTTTGGAGTTGAACGAATCGCGATACTCACTCGCACACACGCAATTAACAAGGAGTGCTGCAACAACATCACCAATAAGCCAGGGAAAATAATAGCAGCAAAGCTAATGCCAGGGTTATATAACGGTTCCGTTTCACTGCGAATAGGCGTGATAATCACCTCAGCTTGCTCTTGGCTATAGCCAGATTTCGTCAGTAATTGTGTATTATAGGCATTCAATAGCGTCTGATAAGCTTTTGATAGCTCTTGCTGAATTTGTCCACTTGCCAGACGGTTAGTCGCATCTCCATACACCGGTACCGTGATATTTTTACCGTTTAATAAATGCTGTTGAAAGTCTGTCGGAACGATAATTATTGCAAACAACTTGCGGGCTATCATATCTTGCCGTGCTTGAGCTAAGCTGTCATAGCTATGCAATTGTACCTTTGGAGTCGCATCCAAATCACGGATCAATTCACGGCTCGCTGAACTGTGATCCATATCAATGACAGCAACAGGTAAATCCCATAAAACGGGTCTTGCATACACCAAGCTCATAACACATAACGATACCAGCAACAGTAGCCACATGGGTTTTTCTAACATCCCCAGTAGAACTTTACGGAAAGTTGCGAAATAAACACTCATCAAACCGCCCCCCCTTGCATAGCAAGGCGTTTAACCAAACGTTTACGAACTAAAAAGGCAGTCACTATGGGATAAATTAATAAGAACAGGCACACTTTTATAATGCGCCAGAAGGATATCTCTCGTAAGAAAATATCGAACATGGCATTAAGCGTATGCGTAAGTGGTTCAACATTCGAAATAATTTGTGCGGGTAAAATCATAGCTAATTCGGGTACAGCCATCCCTGAGAATGCTAAGGCAATACTCACCAACATCCCGATTAAGCTGTAGGCCATAATCGCGCTAGACGTAAAACTAAACAGCAATAACCCCACACTCTGAGCCGCAATGACATAAAAGAAGCCGACAATTAACATATACAGCGGGTTTCCCACCACTTTTGCATCAAAGATGGTCACTAACGCGGCTAATTCAATGGCTAATAATGTGCTGAAGAATAAAGTATAAGGCGCCATTTTCCCCAATAATGCCGAGGCAAAGGGCTTCACACTCTGTAAGGTCGTACCTCGCGACATGGTATAAATCGTTGCCGTCACCACAAATAGCTGTAGCATATGAATAGTGGCAGCAAATTGTTGATAATAAATATAGCTACCGCTTGGATTAAACAAGCTATCATAAGAAAGCGTCACTTGTGCCAAGGGGGGTAACGCTTTTCCCATTGACCTTGCCAGTTCTTGGCGATATTTCGCATTCAGCTCCGCAACTAAGCCACTGAAATCTTGAATTGCATAACTTCCTGATGCATAAAACAACGCATTGTAGTACATGCGTAGTTCAGGCTGACGCCCGCGTAAAACATCTTCTTCAAAGTTATGGGGAATATACAGCAGAGCGTAATCTTTTGAACTCCCCAACCTTTTTAGTGATGTACTCAAGTTATCATCAACAGTTTTGATATCTGCATGAGGCCCCGCATCCAAATCACGAATAATTTGTCGTGAAACAGGGCTGTGGTTATCATCCACCACAGAAACGGGTAAATCCATGAGTGTGCCTTCAGAGAAGTTAGCACTAACTAACGTGAACAGCATCAACGGAAACAACCAGCTCAGCCAGTGGAAAACAGGACTGCGGATGGCCATCTGGGTTTCGCGGCTAAACGCGTGTTCAAAGCCGTGCCAAACAAACTTTAATTTCATGGCAACACCTTCTATTTATCCCAATGCCATAACACGCTCATGCCAGGTCTCAGTCCTTCAATCGGCTCTAATGGGTATAAACGAATTTCAAATGTTTTTAAATCAAAGTCGCCTGTTGCACGGGTAGCACGTTTTGTTGCGTAATCCCCTTTTGGCGCAATGTAACGCACTTGTGCTTCAATCATCTTATTACCTAACGCAGGCACATCCAGTTGTACTTTATCGCCTTTTTTAACGTTGACTAAAATATCTTCTCGCAGGTTATAAATAAAATAGGCTTGAGGTAATCGAATAAGTGAAATCAGTGGGCTCCCCGCATTGAAAAGCTCACCGATCTCAGCAGGGATAGGGCCGACTTCACCATCAACAGGCGCCCTAACTTGCAAATCATCAATTTGCACTTGTAGCTCAGCCAACTTTTGTTCTGCTTGATGAAGCGCCGCCTCATATTGTTGGCGCAGCTCAACACGATCACCGTGTTGGCCCTCTTCGAGTCGAGCTTTCGCTCCTTGCACCTGAGAAAGAGCTACATCTTTGGCTTTACGTGCATTATCGAGTTCATTCGCTGAAACATACCCTTTCGTTTTTAAATTACTCAAACGAGCATATTCACGAGAAGCATTTTGGTATTGCGAATTAGCTTGTGCTAACGTGGCTTGTAAGTCGCGGATAGTTTCTTCACGCGTCCCATTAATTGATTGTTCAAGTTGAGCTTTTGCTTGGTCTCTTGCCGCTTTCGACGCTTCATATTGCGCTTGCAACTCAGGACTTTCTAATGTCAGTAACAATTGTCCTTGTTTTACATCATCACCACGCTCAACATGGCGCTCAATCACTCGCCCTTTAGCTTTCGATGTTACGATAACTTCAGGTGCATCCACTTCTCCCTGTAACAATAGATATTGATTATGGGAATGAAAAAGTGCAGCTGCTGCTATCAAGATAAGCATCAGCAAAATCAGTACTATCGTTCTTTTTTTCATTATTTATGTGAACCTTAAATAATAACGGGGGAAACTATTATCCCTAGAGTATGACAAGAAAATTAAATACAGTGTTAATAAATTCGTGCGTAAGATCACGAAAAGATAGGGCATTGTATAATATTGAAGCGATTCCTTTCTTATGTCAAATATTGATGAATCTACTTTTCTCAAACGTCGATTACTTAACCAACAACTTACGGTATAATCAACCGCCAAAATAAACAAAAATGGTCAAAGTGAATAGCTCCCCCATACAGCGCTAAGAAATAATGAGGCGAGATAGCGAAGTCCCCCCACAATATAAAGCATAACGAGCCATGTTCTAAATAGTTCGCATTGTGGGTAGGCGACGAGGAAACGAGGCCCTAGAAGCATACAGCAGTATGTGACTGGAGCGAGATGACGAAGTCAACACCCCACAGTGCAAAGCATAACGAGCCATGTTCTAAATAGTTCGCATTGTGGGTAGGAAACGAGGCCCTAGGAGCATACAGCAGTATGTGACTGGAGCGAGATGACGAAGTCAACACCCCCACAGTGCAAAGCATAACGAGCCATGTTCTAAATAGTTCGCATTGTGGGTAGGCGACGAGGAAACGAGACCCTAGGAGCATACAGCAGTATGTGACTGGAGCGAGATGACGAAGTCAACACCCCACAGTGCAAAGCATAACGAGCCATGTTCTAAATAGTTCGCATTGTGGGTAGGCGACGAGGAAACGAGGCCCTAGGAGCATACAGCAGTATGTGACTAGGGCAAGATGACGAAGTCAACACCCCCACAATGTGAAATATAACGAACATGTATGAATTTGACTTAATATTACTATTACTCCAGCAAATGTGCGTCTACCTTGTTATTGCTTGGGCACTTAGTCGTACACCGCTAGTTATCCCACTTCTAAAGGTCACTATCCGCTTACCTCATAAAGTGATGTGCTACCTTATTTTCTCTGTCTTTTGTATCATCGGCACCTATTTTGGGTTACATATCAATGATTCCATTGCTAATACTCGTGCCATCGGCGCTGTACTTGGCGGGTTATTAGGTGGTCCAGGCGTCGGTTTTGCGGTTGGCTTTACAGGCGGGCTCCACAGATATTCCTTAGGCGGAATGAGCGCATTTGCCTGCATGGTATCTACCATTGTCGAAGGCTTAATTGGCGGGCTAGTCCATCGCTATTACATGAAACGTGGTGAAATTAATAAAATTTTTAACCCAGTAACTGCAAGTTGCGCAACCTTTGTTGCGGAGCTGCTGCAAATGCTGATTATTCTTTTGCTTGCCCGCCCATTCGATGAAGCCGTCGAGTTGGTTAGAAGCATCGTTGCGCCAATGTTAGTTGCTAATACCATCGGTTCAGCGATGTTTATTCGAATTCTCCTCGATAGGCGCGCAATTGTTGAAAAGTACACCACCGCATTTTCCGCTCAAGCACTTAAAATAGCCTTAACGACCGAAGGTATCTTGCGCAAAGGCTTCAATGCGGATAACAGCATGAAAGTCGCTAAAATTATTTACCAAGAATTGGAAATTGGTGCTGTCGCTATCACTGATCGCGAAAAAATTCTCGCTTTTATTGGCATTGGCGCTGACCATCATCGGCCCGGGACATCGATCTCCTCAAGTCAATCGAAACAAGCGATTGATAATAATGAAGTCGTCTATGCAGACGGAAATGAGACCCCTTATAAGTGCTCATTGAGTCCCACTTGTAAACTCGGTTCTGCACTCGTGATCCCATTACGTGGCGAAAATGAAAAGGTCATTGGTACCATTAAACTTTATGAAGCGAAAAATAGCTTGTTTAGCTCAATAAATCGTACATTGGGTGAAGGCATTGCCAGCCTATTTTCGGCACAAATTTTAGCGGGGCAATATGAGCGCAATAAACAGTCATTACTTCAGTCTGAAGTGAAACTCCTTCACGCGCAAGTGAACCCTCACTTTTTATTTAATGTTCTCAATACACTACAAGCTGTTATCCGTAAAGATAGCCAGCAAGCAGGGCAATTAGTGCAATATATTTCGACCTTTTTTCGTAATAATCTAAAGCGGCCTGAACAAAACTCCACTCTCGGTGAAGAAATCGAACATATCAATGCTTACCTACAAATCGAAAAAGCCCGTTTTCAGGAAAACTTACAAATCCACATCGAAATTCCTGATGCAGTTAAACATGTCGAACTTCCTGCATTTACCTTGCAACCCCTTGTTGAAAATGCAATTAAACACGGCACCTCACAGTTATTAGAGACTGGATATATTACAATACGTAGTTATATCGGTAGCGAACATGTCTATATTGAAATAGAAGATAACGCGGGACTCTACCAACCCGCAAAACAAAGTGATGGCTTAGGGATGGGCTTAGTCGATAAACGCTTGCGTTTAAAATATGGCGAACAATACGGCATCAGTGTAGAGCATGAGCCAGAAAAATTCACTCGAATGAAAATTCGCCTGCCATATTTAGTGGCACCATAACAATGATAATGTAACCTTATGAATGTATTAATTGTTGATGATGAACCTCTGGCACGTGAAAACGTGCGTTGCCTACTCGAAGGGCACGATGATATTGAAATTATTGGTGAATGTGCCAATGCGATTGAAGCGATTGGGATAATTCACAAAAAAAAGCCTGATGTCGTTTTTCTTGATATTCAAATGCCACGCTTAACAGGCCTAGAAATGGTGCGCATGTTAGATCCAGAAGACCGCCCTTATATTGTCTTTCTTACTGCGTTTGATGAGTTTGCTATTCAAGCTTTTGAAGAACATGCATTTGATTACTTGTTAAAGCCCCTTGAAACAGAACGACTAGAAAAAACCTTGAATCGCCTACGCCAAGGCAAACAAAAGCAAAATCTTGAACTTCTTAGCAACAATGAACCGCTGAAATTCATCCCATGCACAGGGCATAGCCGCATTTACTTGATGAAACTTGATGAAGTATTATATGCCACTTCACGTATGAGTGGTGTGTATGTTATGAGCACGCAAGGACAAGAAGGGTTTACGGAACTCACATTACGCACATTAGAAATGCGCACGCCATTGGTACGCTGCCACCGCCAGTATCTGGTCAATATGACCCAGTTAAATGAAATTCTGTTTGGCGATAACGGGCAAGCTGAGTTAGTACTGAGTTCCGGTGAGCATATTCCCGTTAGCCGCCGTTATCTCAAACCACTAAAAGAGGCATTGGGGTTAGCTTAAATGCCCTTCCACTTATCACGAATAAATTTGGTGTATAAATTAATAATAAATTTTTTAAAATCTATTTAATGAGTAGTATTCAAGCAGCAGAGTTTGTTGATGAGCGACCTCTATCATCCACAAGAATAATATTAGAAATATCCTAAGCGTTATCAAGACGATATACTTAGGCCAGAATGGCTAAACAAAAACCCGCACTCCCAAGAAATGCGGGTTTCATTTTATTAGGAATTAAATTCCCTAAAATCTAACAATTACGCGTTATGGCTGCTGCTACGACGACGAGGAGCTGCATTGGTACCATCTTGGCGAGGTGCTGAGTTACCACGGTCACGGTTACCACCGCCACGGCGTTCACCACCGCCACGACGCTCGCCACCACGATCATTACGACGACCTGCACCGAAACCACCTTCGCTGCCGCCTTCACGACGTGGGCCACCACGACGCTCACTACCACCACGACGTTCAAATGGTTGTGCATCACCAATCAGTTGCATTTGCGTTGGCTTATTCAAAATACGAGCACGACTTAAATGGGTTAGCACGTCAGTTGGCATACCTTTTGGTAATTCAATTGTCGAGTGAGTTCCGTACAATTTGATATTACCAATATAACGGCTGCTGATATCCGCTTCGTTAGCAATCGCACCTACGATATGACGAACTTCAACACCATCATCGCGACCCACTTCGATACGGTACATTTCCATATCACCAACATCGCGACGCTCGCGACGACCACCACGCTCACCACGTTCTGCACGGTCAAAACCATTACCATTGCGGTCACGACGGTCACCACGACGATCATCACGGTCGTTGAATTCACGACGAGGACGACGCGGAGCATCTGGAGGCAGGATCAAAGCACGTTCGCCTTGTGCCATTTTCAACAATGCTGCGGCTAAAGTTTCCATGTCTACATCTTCTGATGGGGACATTTTCGCTAACAGTGAACGATATTGATCTAAATCGCTGCTTTCTAATTGCTGCTGAATTTTCTCAGCGAATTTCGCCTGACGACGTTTGCTCAACAGATCTGCATCTGGTAATTCCACTTCAGGAATAGTCAGTTTCATCGTACGTTCAACATTACGCAGCAAACGACGTTCACGGTTCTCAACAAACAGTAACGCACGACCTGCACGACCCGCACGGCCTGTACGACCAATACGGTGAACATAGGATTCAGCATCCATTGGGATATCATAGTTAACAACTAAGCTAATACGCTCAACATCCAAACCGCGCGCTGCAACGTCAGTTGCAATCAAGATGTCTAAACGACCATCTTTTAAGCGCTCCAGAGTTTGCTCACGCAGTGCTTGGTTCATATCGCCATTCAGTGCGGCGCTGTTGTAGCCATTGCGCTCTAACGCTTCCGCGACTTCTAATGTTGCATTTTTGGTAC
This sequence comes from Providencia sp. Me31A, assembly GCF_050487165.1. Lineage (NCBI taxonomy): Bacteria > Pseudomonadati > Pseudomonadota > Gammaproteobacteria > Enterobacterales > Morganellaceae > Providencia > Providencia sp. Me31A. Next base: position 144,212 of record NZ_JBKQGZ010000009.1, on the reverse strand, counting down.
GGACGAAAATAATCGCCGCATCAAAATCTTCCGCTTCTAAGAAACGTACCAGTGCTTCATTTTTGCGCATTCCGTACACTGTCCAATAGCTTTGAGCAATGTCTGGACGTGTCGTAATACTAGCCTGAATACGAATTTCTTTCGGCTCTTTCATAAAGCGACGGGTAATACGGCGAATTGGCTCTGGCATCGTTGCAGAGAACAGCGCAGTTTGGTGCTCTGCTGGAATTTGGCTCATGATGTTTTCAACATCTTCAATAAAGCCCATTCGCAGCATTTCATCGGCTTCGTCTAACACTAAGCCTTTTAATTTAGAGAGATCTAACGTGCCGCGTTTCAGGTGGTCAAGAAGACGACCTGGCGTCCCAACAACCACTTGTGGGCCTTGACGTAACGCACGTAATTGAACGTCATAACGCTGACCACCATATAAGGCAACCACGTTAACACGGTTCATATGTTTAGAAAAATCGCTCATCGCTTCAGCAACCTGAACAGCCAACTCACGAGTTGGTGCCAGAACTAAAATTTGCGGAGCTTTCAAATCTGGGTCAATGTTATGCAGTAATGGCAAACTAAATGCAGCAGTTTTACCGCTACCTGTTTGTGCCATACCTAATACATCATTGCCATCCATTAACAATGGAATACATTGTTGCTGGATTGGAGATGGTTTTTCGTATCCCAGGTCATTCAGTGCTGTCAAAATAGATGCTGATAAACCTAACTCAGCAAAAGAAATATCGGTCTCAGTAGTCATGTAAAGGTGCCTCATACTTAATGGCAGCCAGTTTACATAACCATGGGAAAATCATTTCGGTCATTTTCATTTAAAATGTGAACTGGCTCAAATTGTGTTTATTAAACGAACAAACAGGCCGTCATCCCAAGGGATGATGACTTAAAAAATTATCGTGAAATGTTCGTCAGCTATTGCTGGCCCGATTCTAAAAGGTCGTCTTGTTCTTGGCCTAACAGCGCCAATTCCAACAATGCATAGCGGTGTTCAACAAAGCTGTGAGCGTTGTTAGCTACCGTCAGTTTGAATAACGCAACTGCGCTATCCTTATCCCCCAGACTTAGGTAATGTTTACCTAAATAGAAGTTAGTTTCACTGAGATGCTCAGCGAGCGAAGTGTTATCCGTAGATGTTTCTTTCAAGCGCTCCATCAATGTTGTTTCATTGATATTGCCAAGATAGAATTCTACGATATTCCAGCCCCATTGCCCTTTCTCCGCTTGGTTGTAGCGGGCGGCAAGATTATCTTGCGCCATACGCGGGTCTATGTCTTTTTCTACGAGATAAAGCCACAGAGTACGAAAAGGATCATTTGGATCTATCTGATAATACGCCAGCAGATCATCCTGCGCTAGTTTGTACCGTTCACCGTAATATAAAGCGATGCCACGATTCATCCGCGCGAAATTGTAAGTTGGATCAAGCTCTAAAACAGAATCAAACGCTTCATAGGCAGCATCATAATTGCCTGCCTGCGTAAAATATATCCCTAAAAAATTAAAAACTTCAGGAATATCAGGACGTATGGCTAACGCAGTCGAAAAATCATTACGCGCCAGCGCCCTTAAACCTAGACTATCATACAACACACCGCGCTCATATAAAAGCTGTGCGTATTCATCATCGGTTAAAGATCGGCTCGCAAGGATTTGTTCCATACGTGCCAATATAACTTCTTGTTGCAATGAAGGTTGGAGTGGAACGGCAAAAACCTCGTTCTTTCGCCAATCTTTGCTACTACATCCAATAATAACAAAAAAGATAAGCGCCAAGAGCACACGCGGTAACGTGCGATAATCTCTCACCCGAAGACAGATACTGTTCAGCATACTCCGTCCTTACATTACCACGATTTTACAAATAATGGCTTGTGCAAATTGGGCTGATAGCGCCCTAAATCAATAGGACGCCGTTCGGTCAGCTTACTCCGCTGAGTCCTGTGGTTGCGAACCTTGTTCTTCAGTTGCTACCGCCTCTTTCATGCTAAGGCGAATACGGCCTTGACGGTCGATTTCTAATACCTTAACAGGAACTTCTTGACCCATTTGTAGATAATCAGTCACTTTCTCAACACGCTTATCTGCGATTTGAGAAATATGTACCAGACCTTCTTTACCGCCACCGATAGCAACGAATGCACCGAAATCAACGATACGGGTCACTTTACCTGGATAAATACGGCCAACTTCAACTTCAGCAGTGATATCTTCGATGCGACGAATAGCTTCTTTCGCTTTAATACCATCTGTTGCAGCAATCTTCACAGTACCATCATCTTCGATTTCAATAGTAGTCCCCGTTTCTTCCGTTAACGCACGGATAACAGAACCACCTTTACCAATGACATCTTTGATCTTGTCTGGATTGATACGAATAGTATAAATACGTGGCGCAAATTCAGAGATTTCTTCACGTGGACCATTGATTGCACGTTCCATTGTACCAAGAATGTGCAAACGAGCACCTTTAGCTTGGTTCAGAGCAACTTGCATGATCTCGCTAGTGATACCTTCGATTTTGATGTCCATTTGTAGTGCGCTGATACCTTCACGGCTACCTGCCACTTTAAAGTCCATATCACCCAAGTGGTCTTCATCACCTAAGATGTCGGACAGAACAACGAAATCGTCACCTTCTTTCACCAGCCCCATCGCAATACCAGCAACAGCCGCTTTAATTGGTACACCCGCATCCATCAGAGCAAGTGACGCACCACAAACAGATGCCATTGAAGATGAACCGTTAGATTCAGTAATCTCAGACACCACACGTACTGTGTATGGGAAATCAGCATGATTAGGCATGACGGCTAACACACCGCGTTTCGCTAAACGGCCATGGCCAATTTCACGACGTTTTGGTGAGCCAACCATCCCCGTTTCACCAACAGAGTATGGAGGGAAGTTGTAATGGAATAAGAAGCGGTCAGTGTACTCGCCCATTAATTGGTCGATAACCTGTGCATCACGCTCTGTACCTAATGTTGCCGTCACTAACGCCTGAGTTTCACCACGAGTGAACAACGCAGAACCGTGAGTACGTGGCAGAACGCCAGTACGTACATCCAGTGCACGAACCATATCTTTTTCGCGACCATCGATACGTGGTTCACCACGAATAACACGGCTACGAACCACTTGTTTTTCTAAGTTAGCTAAAATGTCACTAACTTCAGAAACATCAACGTTTTCATCTTCAGCAACTAACACGGCAGTGACTTCTTCTTTGATTAAGTCAACTTGTGCGTAACGTTCTTGTTTCTCAGTAATACGGTATGCATCACCCATACGGCTTTCTGCTAATGCAGCAACGCGGTCATGCAAAGCTTGGTTAACTGGCTCAGGTTGCCAATCCCATTTCTCTTTACCTGCTTCTTTCACTAACTCATTGATGTTTTGAATAACAACTTGTTGTTGCTCGTGGCCAAATACCACCGCACCTAACATTTGTTCTTCACTTAACAAGTCAGCTTCAGATTCAACCATTAATACGGCGTTATCAGTACCTGCAACCACTAAATCTAAACGGCTGTTTTTCAGCTCATCTGCTGTTGGGTTCAGAACATATTGGTCATTGATAAAACCAACACGTGCAGCACCGATTGGGCCATTGAATGGAACACCGGACAGCGCTAATACAGCTGATGCGCCAATCATCGCAACGATGTCTGGGTTAACTTGTGGGTTAACAGAAACAACGGTCGCAATGATTTGAATTTCATTATAGAAGCCTTCTGGGAACAGAGGGCGCAGTGGACGGTCAATCAAGCGAGCGATCAGCGTCTCACCTTCACCAGGACGACCTTCACGACGGAAGAAGCTACCAGGGATACGGCCAGCTGCATATGTACGCTCTTGATAGTTAACCGTTAAAGGGAAGAAGTCTTGGCCTTCTTTCACTTTTTTCTGAGCAACCGCAGTTACAAATACCGCAGTGTCATCCATATTAACCATAACAGCGGCAGATGCTTGACGCGCAATCATACCAGTTTCAATGGAGACGGTATGTTGACCATACTGGAATTTACGAACAATAGGATTTAACACAATATTACCCTTTTTGTAAGGCCACCTGAGCATCTCGGGTAGCATTGGTTTACTCTTCCTACAGCCTCGCGACTAATGAGAATATTGATATTCAAATGATCAACTCTCTCATTAGCCGCGCGAATCGGATGCAGCGAAGAGGCTTTAACAAAACAACTAATTACGATCTATAGCTTAGCATTTAAGTTAAGTACAATTCGAGAATTACTTCAACTTTCAAAATAACTTTTAGAAGAAAAGGGGCCAATAGGCCCCTTTCCTCTGAAACTGACGAGATTAACGACGCAGACCCAGACGCTCGATCAGAGCTGTGTAGCGCGCGATATCTTTACCTTTCAAGTAAGCTTGTAAGCGACGACGCTGAGCAACCATACGCAGCAGACCACGACGGCTGTGGTGATCTTTTTTGTGCTCTGCAAAGTGGCTTTGCAGGTGGTTGATTTGTGCAGTCAGCAGAGCGATTTGAACTTCGCTTGAACCAGTGTCATTTTCACCGCGGCCGAACTCAGCAACGATTTTAGCTTTCGCTTCATTACTTAGAGACATAATAAACTCCAAAATGATTTATGTAAGTGATGAGAGCCAATCTCTAATTTAGCATCTCAAGATTAAGCGCCGCTATTCTACGCTGCTTGAAGCAGCAAAGCAATAAGCGCCATTATGCGGATTGTTCATTTTCCACAACCAAACGTTTGGGGGCTACACGTCCGTCTTCACTAATCAAAGCAATACCAATAAACTGCTGTTTATCACCACAAGTCACTCGCACCATGCAGCCCTCTGCAAGGCCTTGCACATTGGCTCTAACTGGTTGCCCCTGCTTAAAGTAAGCCGCTGTTTCTTCAGAAATATTTATTGCTGGAAAATGAACAACTGCGGTATCCATTGGTAACAACAAGCTATCGAGTAAAGACTCAAAGGAACCTTCACCGGCATCCACTTGCGCACGCAAAGCGGCTAACTGCTCTAACGTTACCATCCGTGCATAAGGGTAATTCGCCACTTGCACACGACGTAGATAAATCACATGTGCACCACAGCCTAGCATTTCACCTAAATCATCAATAATCGTACGAATATAAGTACCCTTTGAGCAATGAATTTCCAGTTCTAACTCATTATTTTCTAAACGAATAAACTGTAGTTCATACACAGTGATCGGGCGTGCTTCACGCTCAACGGTAATCCCTTTACGTGCATATTCATACAATGGGCGACCTTGATGCTTTAAAGCTGAGTACATGGATGGGACTTGCAAAGTATCGCCACGGAAAAATTCTAAAGCATCATTCAGTTGCTGTTGTGTAAACTTTACGTTACGCTCACTGATGATTTCGCCATGAGAATCTGATGTATCGGTGCGTTGCCCTAAACGAGCAATCACACGATAACGTTTATCCGAGTCGAGTAAAAATTGGGAAAACTTTGTCGCTTCACCTAGGCAAATTGGCAACATACCCGTCGCTAATGGATCGAGTGCGCCTGTATGTCCTGCCTTGTTAGCATTAAAAAAGCGCCGCACTTTTTGCAGCGCATCATTTGAGGAAATATCGGTGGGTTTATCTAACAGCACAACGCCGTCAATATTACGCCCGCTACGACGACGCCCCATTATTTTTCCTCTTTACTATCGGTATCAGCACGACGCTCTTCGTCATGGCGAATAACATTCGATACCAGATTAGACATACGCATGCCATCAACTAACGAGTTATCATATTCAAATGTTAGCTCTGGAATGATACGCAAGCGCATTGCTTTACCAATTAATGAACGAATGAAACCCGATGCTTCATTTAATGCTTTGATGCCATCCGTAACCATCTCTTCTTCGCTTTTATCATTTGCGATATTAAAAAAGGTCACAAAAACTTTACCGTATGCAAGGTCGCGAGATAACTCGACGCCTGACACGGTTGCCATACCAATACGCGGATCTTTGATTTCACGCTGTAAAATGATCGCAATTTCTTTTTGCATCTCTTGCGCAACGCGCTGAGCACGACTGAATTCTTTTGCCATCGTTATGTCTCCTGACAATAAAGGGGGCAATCGCCCCCTTATTAACACTATTTTGTAGTCACGATACTTCGTGGGCTTTCACAAAATTAACCGTCGATAGAACGTTTAACTTCAATGATTTCGAAGACTTCGATCATATCACCGACGCGAACGTCGTTGTAATTCTTAACACCGATACCACATTCCATACCGTTACGAACTTCATTAACGTCATCTTTAAAGCGACGCAGTGATTCTAATTCACCTTCATAGATGACAACGTTATCACGTAATACACGGATTGGGTTATTACGTTTAATGGTACCCTCAGTAACCATACAACCAGCAACTGCACCGAATTTCGGTGATTTGAACACATCACGAACTTCTGCAAGGCCAATAATTTGCTGTTTGTACTCAGGTGCTAACATACCACTCATCGCTTGTTTGATTTCATCAATCAAGCTATAGATAACAGAGTAGTAACGTAAGTCAACGCTTTCACTTTCAATCACACGGCGTGCCGATGCATCTGCACGTACGTTGAAGCCTAGGATAATCGCATTCGATGCCGCAGCTAATGTTGCGTCAGTTTCAGTGATACCACCAACACCAGAACCGATGATCTTAATTTTAACTTCATCAGTCGACAGCTTCATTAAAGAGTCAGTAATCGCTTCACAAGTACCTTGAACGTCGGTTTTCAGAACGATGTTCAGCTCAGATACTTTACCTTCTTCCATGTTAGCAAACATGTTTTCCAGTTTAGATTTCTGCTGGCGAGCTAATTTAACATCACGGAATTTGCCTTGACGGTACAGGGCAACCTCACGTGCTTTTTTCTCGTCACGTACAACGGTGGCTTCATCACCCGCCGAAGGCACGTTAGATAAACCTAAAATCTCAACAGGCATTGAAGGACCTGCAGATTGAACTTCTTTACCTAATTCGTTACGCATTGCACGAATACGGCCATATTCGAAACCACACAGGACGATATCGCCTTTGTTCAATGTACCTTCTTGAACCAGGATTGTTGCAACTGGGCCGCGGCCTTTGTCCAGATAAGACTCAACAACCACACCGCTTGCCATACCTGCATATACCGCTTTGAGCTCTAAAACTTCAGCTTGCAGTAAAATAGCATCAAGCAGCTCATCAATACCGGTACCTTTTTTAGCAGAAACACTAATAAACTGTGTATCACCACCCCAATCTTCGGAAATAACACCGTATTGAGACAGCTCATTTCTTACGCGATCTGGATCAGCTTCTGGTTTATCAATTTTGTTTACTGCAACAACAATTGGCACACCCGCCGCTTTTGCGTGCTGGATAGCTTCAATTGTTTGTGGCATTACACCATCGTCAGCTGCAACCACCAATACAACAATATCTGTCGCCTGAGCACCACGAGCACGCATTGAAGTAAACGCGGCGTGACCTGGGGTATCTAAGAAGGTAATCATACCTTTGTCAGTTTGCACGTGGTAAGCACCGATGTGCTGAGTAATACCACCCGCTTCCCCTGATGCGACTTTCGTTGAACGGATATAGTCCAGAAGTGACGTTTTACCGTGGTCAACGTGACCCATAATGGTCACAACTGGTGCACGTGGCTCTTGAAGCGCAGACCCTGTGTCACGGTCATTCATTACCGCTTCTTCTAACTCATTCTCACGACGCAGAATAACTTTGTGGCCCATTTCCTCTGCCACTAACTGTGCAGTTTCTTGGTCAATCACTTGGTTGATAGTCGCCATAGCGCCCATCTTCATCATCGTTTTGATGACTTGAGAACCTTTTACCGCCATTTTATTTGCGAGTTCACCCACGGTGATAGTCTCGCCAATCACAACATCGCGGTTAACCGCTGCTGCTGGCTTAGTAAAGCTTTGCTGTAAAGAGCTACCTTTACGCTGTTTACCTTTAGTACGACCTGAACGACCCGCAGCACGCTCTTCTTCACGGTCTGCTTTCTCAGAAAGCTTGTTACCTTTTTTCTGACGAGGCGCTTTCGCTGTACGATTACGAGAACGACGGCCTTCTTCTTTCTCATCACTTTCATCTTCAGCAGCGCGAGCGTGCGTTGAAGTGGTTGTGTGATAATCGCTGTCTTCTTCAGTTTTCGTATCAGCAGTCCATTTCTCGCCGTTTTCTTCAGCCATTTTACGAGCTTCTTCAGCAACGCGACGTGCTTCAGCTTCAACTTTACGTTGAGTTTCTTCTTCCGCTTTGCGCTTTAATTCCGCAGCTTCGGCTTCACGGCGTTGTTTGTCGGCATTGCTTTCTGGAGCCTTGCCTGCTTTTTGTTGATTTTCGCTTGGTTTCACTTTTTCTCTTTCCGCTGCTTCGCGCGTCGCTTTATCTGCTGCTTCACGTTTTGCTTTTTCTTCGGCTTCACGTTTTGCCTTTTCTTCCACTTCACGTTTTGCAGCTTCTTCTGCTAAACGTTTTGCTTCTGCTTGACGTTGTGCCAGTTCTTCAGCTTCGCGCTGTGCCTGCTCTTCCGCTTCACGCTGCGCCTGTTCTTCCGCTTTTGCTTCTTCAGCGTCACGGTTCACATAAGTGCGTTTTTTGCGGACTTCAACATTTACCGATTTGCTTTTGCCACCGGTGACGGGGACGCTCAGCGTGCTACGAGTTTTACGCTGTAGTGTCAATTTGCTTGGCTGACCCGCTGCACCGCCTTGTTCACGGTTTAAGTGGTTCAGTAAAGCTTCTTTTTCTGACTGGCTAACAGAGTCATTCTCACCTTTTTTGATCCCTGCTTCAGCAAATTGCTGTACCAGGCGATCAACTGTGGTTTGAATTTCCGTTGCCAATGTTTTTACAGTTTCTGTCATGCCGTTCCTTCCTGCTACAGTGTTTACGCATCGTTACCGAACCAGCAAATATTACGTGCGGCCATGATGAGCGTACCTGCTTTCTCATCATCCAGACCTTCGATATCAATCAGGTCGTCGATGCCCTGCTCAGCAAGATCTTCCAGTGTACAGATACCGCGAGTCGCCAAGTTATAGGCAAGAGTACGATCCATACCTTCAAGATTCAACAATTCTTCTGCTGGCTGATTATCACCTAGGCTCTCTTTTTGAGCCAATTCAATCGTGGTGAGGGCCGCTTTCGCTCTTTCACGTAGAACTTCAACGGTCTCTTCGTCAAGACCATCAATTTCCAGAAGTTCATTAATAGGCACGTATGCCAGTTCTTCTAACGTCGAGAAGCCTTCTTCAACAAGTGCAGTGGCGAACTCTTCATCAATATCAAGATGCTTGGTGAATGTGTCAATAGAAGCATGTGCTTCTGCCTGATGTTTTGCATTCAGCTCTTCTGCGGTCATGACATTCAATTCCCATTTGTCATCACCACGGTGTTTTTTCAACAACTGAGCAGCTAAACGAACATTTTGACCATTACGTCCAATTGCTTGTGCTAAGTTGCTGCTTTCTACGGCAACATCCATCGTGCATTTGTCTTCATCGACCACGATAGATGCAACATCAGCCGGAGCCATTGCATTAATAACGAATTGAGCTGGGTTATCATCCCATAACACAATATCAATTCTCTCGCCGCCTAATTCACTAGAGACCGCTTGAACTCGCGCACCACGCATACCAACACAAGCACCAACAGGGTCGATACGTTTGTCGTTAGTTTTTACTGCGATTTTCGCACGAGAACCTGGATCGCGCGCGGCCGCTTTAATTTCAATAATTTCTTCGCCAATTTCTGGCACTTCAATGCGGAATAATTCAACCAACATTTCAGGGCGAGAACGGGTCACGAAAAGTTGTGCGCCACGGGCTTCTGGACGAACATCATACAGGACTCCGCGAATACGGTCACCTGGGCGGAAGTTTTCACGTGGTAACATATCTTCACGCAAGATAACAGCTTCAGCGTTATTACCTAAATCTAACGTGATATTTTCACGGTTAACTTTTTTCACTTGAGCAGTGATAATTTCACCTTGTTGCTCACGGAATTGGTCAACAACCATTGCACGTTCAGCTTCACGAACTTTCTGTACAATAACTTGTTTTGCTGTTTGTGTTGTAATACGGTCAAACACAACAGACTCAATTTGGTCTTCAACATACTCACCAAGTTTTAACGCTGGATCTTCATATTGCGCTGCTTCTAAAGTGATTTCACGTGTTGGCATTGTCACTTCTTCAACAATTAACCAACGACGGAATGTATCAAAATCACCTGATTTACGGTCGATTTCAACACGTACATCGATTTCTTGTTCATATTTCTTTTTAGTCGCCGTCGCTAATGCAGTTTCCAGAGCCTCGAAGATTTTTTCACGAGGGAGGGATTTTTCGTTAGAAACCGCTTCTACAACAGCCAGAATTTCTTTATTCATCCTAGTTGCCTCATTGAACTTAATTAAAAGTGGGGTACCAAGTTAGCTTTCTGGATGTTGCCGAGGGCGAACACCTCATCCTTACCATCTACAGTAACCGTAATCATTTCACCGTCTACCGCTTTAATAATGCCTTGCCATTTGCGGCGGTTCTGCATTGCTATACGTAACGTCAACGCCACCTCTTCCCCTATAAAACGCTCATAGTGAGCCACGGTGAATAATGGACGTTCAAGCCCCGGTGACGATATTTCAAGGTTATAAATGACAGAAATTGGATCTTCGACATCCAATACTGCACTTACCTGATGGCTGACATCAGCACAATCATCAACAGTGATGCCTTCTTCACTATCAATGAAGACACGCAGTGTCGATGTGCGGCCACGGATAAACTCTAAGCCAACAAATTCAAAGCCTAGCGCCTCCACAGGTGCTGAAATCATCTCTGTTAATTTCTGTTCTAATGTGGACAAGCCCACCCCCAGACATAAAAAAAGGGCTATAAAAGCCCAGTTAATTCGATTGTCAAATAACAAAAAACCCCGAAATTCGGGGCTTTTGCAACTGGACCCTGTAGTACACGGGTTCACCATATTCTTATTATACCTGCAAAGTCTAGAGAAATCGATGAGAAATTTTGAGAGCTATAAAGATAACTGCACTGATTACTACACCGGATAATTGCTATAAACTAAAATGCTGACATGGTATGTTGAATAAGAAATGGTTGCGGGAGCCGGATTTGAACCGACGACCTTCGGGTTATGAGCCCGACGAGCTACCAAGCTGCTCCATCCCGCGTTCGAAACATGATATATTCTACACAGATAACTTATAAATCACAAGCCATCTAAAATAATGGTGCCGAGGACGGGACTTGAACCCGTACGCCCGTTTTGTAGGCACTACCACCTCAAGGTAGCGTGTATACCAATTTCACCACCTCGGCACTGAGGCGAGGTTATCAATATTTAATCAATAACCTCAAATTCTAATTTCTTACTCATTTCTGAGTTTACTGCTTAATGATGGCATTAGCTGCCTTCATTCGGAATCTCTAACACTTAACGAGGAATATCGCTCGTTGGTGTAGCTGGTGCTGCCGGAACGTCTGTTGGTTGCTCGACTTTAGTAGGTTCACTAATGTTTTCCCACTTACTACCACTACCAGTTCCGTACTTGTTAGCAGTCATGTTGCCAAGTATTAAACTGATGATGAAAAACACAGCAGCCAAGATCCCAGTCATGCGGGTCATGAAATTACCTGAACCCGATGAACCAAACAGTGTCGCAGAAGCGCCCGCACCGAATGATGCACCCATGTCAGCACCTTTACCTTGCTGTAACATAACCAGACCAATAAGCCCGATAGCCGCTAGCAAGAAAACAATTAAAAGAGCTATGTACATTTGAGTTACCTATTCAGTTGCGGTGCATAGCCTGATGCTATGACCTTTTTACTGCACACTTACTCATTTTCACCTGCTAAGGAATGCCTTTGCAGAGATTGAGCAGGTGCGAATACTAACTAAAGCTGAGCCGACAAGCAAGTCTAATTTGCCGTCATTTGATTATTTGTAGAAAAAATCAACAAATCATCGAAATATTGCTCAGCTTCATCCAGAGCAATTAACCCGCAGCCTTAACAGCATCCGCAATACGATTCGCCATCGCTGTCACATCTGCTTCATTTTCGCCTTCAACCATGACTCGAATTAACGGTTCTGTTCCCGATTTTCTCAGTAACACACGCCCTTTTCCAGCCAATTGTTTTTCCACTTCTTCGTTCGCAGTAACCACTGCATCACTCTGTAATGGGTCGTGCTTACCTTTGAAACGGACATTGACTAACACTTGAGGCAATAATTTCATACCGCTGCATAAGTCATGTAAGCTCATATGGTTGCGTACCATCGCGCTTAATACTTGTAAGCCTGCGACAATACCGTCACCGGTGGTTGTTTTATCTAATAAAATCACATGGCCTGAGTTTTCAGCCCCCATACGCCAGCTTTTTTCCTGTAATTTTTCGAGTACATAGCGATCACCCACTTTCGCTCGCTCAAATGGAATACCAAGCTGTTTCAGTGCGATCTCTAGTCCCATGTTGCTCATCAATGTACCGACTACACCGCCTTTTAGCTGGCCTTGGCGGAGCGCTTCTCGAGCAATAATAAACAGGATTTGGTCGCCATCGACTTTTTCACCAAGGTGGTCAACCATGATAATACGGTCACCATCGCCATCAAATGCTAAGCCCACATGCGCTTTTTCTTCCAGCACTTTTTGCTGTAGCTGACGAACATCTGTAGCACCGCACTCTTCGTTGATGTTGATCCCGTTAGGATCGCAACCGATAGTGATGACCTCTGCACCTAATTCACGGAACACATTTGGTGCGATGTGATAGGTTGCACCATTAGCACAGTCAATGACAATTTTTAAACTAGATAAACTTTGCTCATTTGGGAATGTGCCTTTACAAAATTCAATATAGCGGCCAGCTGCATCAACAATGCGGTTCGCGCGACCTAGTTCGGCCGACTCAACGCAAGTAATCGGCTTTTCCATCTCGGCTTCAATAGCTTCTTCAACTTCATCAGGAAGTTTAGTTCCATCAATAGAAAAGAACTTGATCCCATTATCATAATATGGGTTATGAGACGCAGAAATAACAATGCCAGCTTCAGCGCGGAAGGTTCGAGTTAAATAAGCTACTGCCGGTGTCGGCATTGGACCCGTAAAAGAGGCGGATAAACCTGCTGCGGCTAACCCTGCTTCTAAAGAAGACTCCAGCATATAGCCAGAAATACGCGTATCTTTACCAATAATAATTTTGCGTGAGCCATGACGGGCCAATACTTTCCCTGCCGCCCAACCTAATTTCAAAACAAAATCAGGGGTAATTGGGCTATCACCCACTTTGCCACGAATACCATCAGTACCAAAATATTTACGGTCGCTCATACGCTTACATTTCCTTTTTTGACATAGTCAGCTGCACCACTTGCATTGCCTGCGCTGTTTCTCGGACATCATGAACTCGGATGATGTGCGCTCCTTGCATTGCTGCAATCACAGCACAAGTTAGGCTACCTGCGAGGCGTTCTTGTGGTGGAACATTCAATAATTGTCCAATCATAGATTTACGTGACATCCCTGCCAATAGCGGTAGTCCGAAATTATGAAATTGTTCTAAGTTTGCCAATAACTGGTAATTATGCGACAAGTTCTTACCAAATCCAAAGCCTGGATCAAGGATTATTTGTTGTCTTTCAATTCCAGCAGCAACACAACGTGCAATTTCAGCGGCTAAATACTCCTGAACCTCACGTACCACATTTTCATAATTTGGCGCTTCTTGCATTGTTCTAGGCTGGCCTTGCATATGCATAATACACACCGGTAACCCGGTTTTAGCGGCAACGGCTAACGCATCAGGCTCATGTAATGAGCGGATATCATTGATAATATGCATCCCCGCTTTTGCGGCTTCAGACATAACTTTTGCTTTCGAGGTATCAACAGAAATCCACACATCAAAACGTTGGGCAATCGCCTCCACAACAGGGATCACCCTATCAAGTTCTTCACTCACAGAGACGTCCGCAGCACCAGGGCGAGTCGACTCGCCACCAATATCAATAATAGTCGCCCCTTCTTGCACCATTTTTGCCACGTGGTCTATCGCATCAAGATAACGATTATGAGTGCCACCATCTGAAAATGAATCAGGAGTAACATTCAGAATCCCCATCACCTGTGGAGTCGATAAGTCAAGGACACTGCCTCTCGCTTTGATTTGCATTGTTATTTTTCCTTAACGAAAAAAACCCCAGCGAACTGGGGCTCTTATTATTTATGTCACAACAGCTTATTGTGGCTTGCTGTCGTTATTATCCGATGAATTAGATTCATCAGTATGATTGCTCGAATTTTCAGACTGAGGCTTGTTCGTTTCAGATTCAGATTCTGTTTTTGGTACTGCATTACCAAATGAACCTGTAACGTTATTCACTTTTTTGTCTTCATCCCAACCTGCTGGAGCACGAACTGGACGACGGTTCATCAAATCATCAATCATCGGCATATCAATCGTTTCATATTGTAATAATGCATCTTTGGTTGCATGCAAAATATCCATATTATCGACTAGCGTTTTATAAGATAATTGATAACAAGTATCTAGGATAAGCTTGATTTCTTCGTCAACAATGCGAGCAGTTTCATCAGAAATTGTTGCACCATTGGCAGCGGCTCGGCCTAAATAAGTCTGACCATCTTCACGGAAACATTGCATGACTCCGACACGCTCAGAGAATCCCCATTGCGTTACCATGTTACGAGCGTAACTTGTTGCAACTTGAATATCGTGTGAAGCACCTGTAGTAACTTTATTTTTACCGTAGATTAATTCTTCACTGATACGTCCAGCGTAAAGGGTCGCAATATTTCCTTCAATTTTCAATCGGCTCAAGCTGACATCATCATTTTCCGGTAGGAAGAATGCAACGCCCAACGCTTTAGTTCTCGGAACAATAGAGACTTTATGAACAGGATCATGCTCAGGCATTAAATAACCAACGATCATATGCCCTGCTTCATGATAAGCCGTTGATTCCTTTTCTTCTTCCGTCATCATCAGAGAACGACGCTCAGCACCTAGCCAAACCTTATCTCGTGCTTTTTCCAACTCAACCATTGAAACAACACGTTTGTTATCGCGTGCTGCAAAAAGCGCAGCCTCATTCACAAGGTTAGCCAGTTCTGCACCAGAGAAACCTGGTGTTGCACGTGCCAAAATAAACGTATCTACATTTGGGTCTAATGGAACACGACGCATATGCACTTTCAGAATTTGTTCACGACCACGAACATCCGGCAAGCCAACAACAACCTGACGGTCAAAACGACCTGGACGTAATAATGCAGGGTCAAGTACGTCTGCACGGTTAGTTGCTGCAATGACGATAATACCCTCATTACCTTCAAAACCGTCCATTTCAACCAACATCTGGTTCAATGTTTGTTCGCGTTCATCGTGACCACCGCCGCCGAAACCACCGCCACGTTGACGACCAACCGCATCGATTTCGTCAATAAAGATGATACAAGGCGCGGCTTTTTTAGCTTGTTCGAACATATCACGAACACGAGAAGCTCCCACACCCACGAACATTTCCACGAAATCTGAACCGGAAATTGTAAAGAATGGAACTTTAGCTTCGCCTGCAATAGCCTTCGCCAGTAAGGTTTTACCTGTACCAGGAGGCCCTACCATCAGGACACCTTTTGGAATTTTACCGCCAAGTTTTTGGAAGCGCGCGGGTTCACGTAAAAAGTCTACGATTTCTCCCACTTCTTCTTTAGCTTCATCACACCCAGCCACATCAGCAAATGTTGTTTTGATCTGATCTTCTGTCAGCATGCGAGCTTTACTTTTGCCAAATGACATCGCTCCCTTGCCGCCGCCACCTTGCATTTGGCGCATAAAGAAAATCCAGACCCCAATCAGCAGAAGCATTGGGAACCAGGAAATAAAGATAGATGTCAGTAAGCTAGGTTCTTCTGGTGGTTCACCAACGACAGTCACATGCTTATTCAGCATGGTGTCTAACAGCTTCTCATCCTGCATAGGAAGATAAGTTGTATAACGGCTATTATCAGCCTTTCTGACGTTCAATTCACGACCTGTGATACGAACTTCACGTACCTGGTCCTGGGCTAACTCATTGATAAACGTTGAATAATCAACTCTGCGACTATTCGAATCGCTTGGGCCAAAACTCTGGAACAAGGACATCAGAACAACTGCGATGACTAACCAGAGAATCAGGTTTTTCGCCATGTCACTCAAGGGATTAACCTCATATTACAACTGTGTTAACAAATAACGCTCAGGGTACTATAGTTTTAGTCCTGTCGCTACAATGTATACTTCACGTGACCGTGCCCGCGAAGATTCGGGTTTACGAACTTTTACTTTCGTAAACAGGGAGCGGATATCCCTAAGGTAATCGTCAAAGCCTTCTCCCTGAAACACTTTAACAATGAAACTCCCCCCAGGCGCCAATACAGCACGGCACATATCCAATGCTAATTCAACTAGATACATAGAGCGAGGAATATCAACCGCTGGTGTCCCACTCATATTTGGCGCCATGTCAGACATGACCACCTGTACTTTTTTGTCGCCAACGCGTTCTAACAAAGCGGCGAGAACAGCCTCATCGCGAAAATCCCCTTGCAGGAAATCAACGCCAACGATTGGGTCCATCGGCAATAAGTCACAAGCAATAACCCGCCCATTATGACCTATTTGGCTAACAACATATTGCGACCAACCACCAGGGGCTGCTCCTAAATCAACAACGGTCATACCTGGTTTAAAAATTTTATCACCTTGCTGGATTTCTTCCAGTTTAAACCATGCACGCGAGCGTAGCCCTTTTTTTTGTGCTTGCTGAACATATTTATCACTAAAATGCTCTTGCAACCAGCGACTTGAGCTTGCCGAACGTTTTTTATTGGCCATTGTGCTTTCCAACTATACTAAAAGAACTTCACCTAACTTGCTGCTTCTTTACCATCAAAAAGATATAATTGATGGTGATAGATATCAGATGGCGGTAGAATAAGCCATTTTCAATACTAACCAAGCAAAAAATCAATGAATCTTAATAAAAAACAAATTCAGCACCTAAAAAGTCTCGCTCACCATTTAAACCCTGTTGTTATGATCGGCAACAATGGTTTAACCGAAGGTGTTTTGGCTGAGATTGAACTCTCATTAGCACATCATGAGCTTATCAAAGTCAAGATCGCAGGCGAAGACCGTGATACTAAAAATTTGATCGCTGATGCGATTGTTCGCGAAACTGGTGCAGTAAATGTACAAATCATCGGTAAAATTCTTGTCATCTACCGTCCTTCGGCAGACCGCAAAATCATTTTACCTAAATAATCCCCTATCATTTATATAAAAATGCCATTGAATGCATGTTTTATACGTTGAAAAAGGCCGCCTGCGGCCTTTTTCTTTAAATCGGAGAAATAATATAACCAATTCAGTGAAATAGGAATCAGATATACTCAACTTTAAGAATTTCGAACTCTACATCGCCACCTGGGGTTTTAATCGATACTGCATCATCAACCTCTTTCCCCACTAAACCACGAGCTATCGGTGAATTAACAGAAATAAGGTTAACCTTAATGTCAGCCTCATCATCACCAACGATGCGATACGTTAACTCTTCGTCTGTATCAACATTTAATACTGTTACTGTTGCACCAAAGATCACACGACCATTATTGACCATTTTTGTCACATCAATTACTTGTGCGTGCGAAAGTTTTGATTCGATTTCTTGAATACGGCCTTCGCAGAAACCTTGTTGTTCACGTGCTGCATGGTATTCCGCATTTTCTTTTAAGTCACCGTGTTCACGAGCTTCGGCAATCGACGCAATAATTTCTGGGCGACGGACAGATTTTAGGAATTCAAGCTCTTCTCTGAGCAGGTTCGCACCAAGTACTGTCATCGGAATTTGTTTCATTAATAAATACCTCGGTTCAATCCTATCTAAAAATAAGTATCTTCCTGATTTTGTAACAACAGCACACCGAACACCACCATAAAGACGGGGGTTCTAGGTAAAAAAAACGCAATCAGACTTATGTACTCATTTATCTTATCATAATGTACGCTATTTTAACGGAGACTTAATAACAGGTCACCCGTTTACTTTATTGGGCATTACACTTTAGTATGTGCAATATGTCCACCCTAATGCGTGAAATATATGTCATTATTAACTTTAACCAGAAAATGGATCATACCTTTAGGCATCATCTTAGCAAGTGGCCGAGCTATCGCTATCCCCGTCGATGAATACAAACAGTATTTACCTGATGGCACTAACCTTGCTCTGGTCGCGCAAAAAGTGGGAAGTAACACCCCATTAATTGATTATAATGCACAACAGATGGCACTTCCTGCAAGTACTCAGAAAGTGGTTACTGCCCTTGCAGCACTGTTGCAATTGGGGCCAGACTATCGTTTTGTCACCAATTTTGAAACGAGCGCTAAGCTGAATAATAATACCCTATCAGGGGATTTAGTAATCCGTTTTAGTGGCGATCCTACACTCACACGTCAACAAATTCGCAATATGACCAATGCGTTAAAGCAACTTGGCATCCATAAAGTTGACGGTGATTTAATTGTCGATATCTCCGCCTTTACTAGCCATGATAAAGCACCGGGCTGGGTTTGGAATGATATGACACAATGCTTCAGTGCACCTCCTGCTGCCGCAATCATTGATCGTAATTGCTTTTCTGTATCCCTATATCCTGCTGAAAAAGCAGGAGATTTAGCGTTTATCAAAACTGCTAATTTTTACCCTGTTAATATGTTTAGTGAAGTTAAGACATTAGCCAAAGGGTCACCTGAGGCCCGCTACTGTGAGCTAGATGTCGTTCCCGGAGAGCTAAATCGTTATACGTTAACAGGATGTTTAACTCAGCGTAGTGACCCACTTCCCCTTGCTTTTGCTGTACAAAATGGGGCGAGTTACTCTGGTGCAATTGTCAAAAATGAGCTCACTACAGCGGGGATTGAACTGACTGGTCATGTCAAAAAACGTACATTGCCTGTTGCTCAATCACAAGTATTAGTCAAGACCGAATCGAAGCCACTGCATGACTTGTTAAAAGTGATGCTAAAGAAATCCGATAATATGATAGCGGATACCGTTTTTCGTACCATTGGGCGTGAATATTATGGTGTACCTGGAACTTGGCGTTCAGGATCGGATGCAGTCAGACAAGTGTTAAAGCAAAAAGCCGGGATCGATCTTGGTAATACGGTGATGGTGGATGGATCTGGGTTATCCCGTCATAATTTGATCACCCCCGCAACTATGATGGACATTTTGCAGTTTATCGCTAAAAACGATCAACAGCTCGATTTTATCTCAATGCTCCCTCTCGCAGGTCACGATGGTACATTACGTTACCGTGGCGGTCTTGATGAAGCGGGGGTTAATGGCAAAGTTTCAGCAAAAACAGGGGCATTACAAGGGGTTTATAACCTCGCAGGTTTTATTACTACGGCGAGTGGGCAGCGAGTGGCTTTTGTTCAGTTTATTTCTGCTTATACAGTACCACAGAGCCAGCAACGTAGTCGTCGTGTTCCACTCGTTCGGTTCGAAAGTCGTCTATATAAAGATCTATATCAGAAAAACTGATCATTTTCCATTTAGTCATTAAAAAAGGCGCGAAAGCGCCTTTTTGTTTTTCTATGATGGATCATTTTTGGTAAATGATTTCGACGCCTTCGTCGTCATCTTCGTCCCAGTCATCATCCCAATCATCGTCTAGATCTTCAGCGCCAGACAGTTGTTCTTTGTGGTAATCATCCCACATAAACTCGACTTTTTCGGGTTGCTGTGCATCTTCAGTGGTTGCCATATCCCGTGGCTGTGTATTCATGAATTCCATAATGTCCCAACACAGTGCTTTCACACCTTCGTGGTTAACCGCTGAAATCATGTAGAATTTATCTTCCCAGCCCATCGCTTTGGCAATTTCTGCTGCACGCTGCGCGGATTCTTCTTCACCTAAGATATCTATCTTATTGAAAACTAACCAACGCGGTTTTGCTGCCAGTTTTTCGCTGTACTTTTCTAATTCACTGATGATTATCTTCGCATTTTCAACAGGATCAGATTCATCGATCGGGCAAATGTCGATCAAGTGAAGTAGAACACGGCAACGCTCTAAATGTTTCAGGAATTGGATCCCAAGACCCGCCCCTTCCGCTGCGCCTTCTATTAACCCTGGAATATCCGCAACCACAAAGCTTTGCTCGTTATCCATACGCACCACGCCCAAGCTTGGAACCAATGTGGTAAATGGATAATCTGCAACTTTTGGTTTTGCCGCTGAAACTGAACGAATGAAGGTCGATTTGCCTGCATTTGGCATACCTAACATACCCACATCCGCTAGCAGCATCAGTTCTAACAGTATTTCGCGAGTTTCCCCTTTCGTTCCCATGGTACGTTGACGTGGAGCGCGATTTACTGAAGATTTAAAACGGGTATTTCCAAGACCATGAAAACCGCCTTTAGCGACCATGTGACGTTGATCATGACGCGTCATATCACATAGTACTTCATTGGTCCCTAAATCGCGTACACGCGTTCCTACAGGGACTTTAACTGTAATATCTTGACCACGTTTACCTGTACATTCACGACTTTGGCCATTTTGCCCACGTTCTGCACGGAATGATTTTTCAAAGCGGTAGTCAATCAGTGTGTTGAGGTTTTCGTCTGCTTGTAAGTAAACATCACCACCGTCACCGCCATCGCCTCCGTCAGGTCCCCCTTTCGGAATATATTTTTCGCGACGGAAGCTGACACAACCATTGCCACCATCTCCTGCCACGACTAATATTTTGGCTTCATCTACAAATTTCATAATTCTCTCTCCGTTTCTGAGCCATATAAAGCTGGATGGTTGTTTTACTCAGAGATGGCATATTTTTTAATACGAGGGCATTTTATTAAAAATACAATGCCTGAATATAAAAAGCCCCGCAAAAGGTTTTTGCAGGGCTTTAATTTTAAATTAAAAGTCAGAAAACTTATTCAGCTTCGATGCTGATAAATTTACGATTGTTTGGACCTTTAACTTCAAATTTAACTTTACCATCCGCTAATGCGAACAGTGTGTGGTCACGGCCACAACCAACGTTGTTACCTGCGTGGAATTTAGTACCACGTTGACGAACGATGATGCTACCTGCTAATACAGCTTCACCACCAAAACGTTTAACACCTAAACGTTTTGCTTCTGAGTCACGACCGTTACGAGTCGAACCACCAGCCTTTTTGTGTGCCATTAATCTGCTCTCCTAAATCTTAAGCGATGACAGTGATCTTAACATCAGTGAACCACTGACGGTGACCCTGTTGTTTACGGCTATGTTTACGACGACGGAATTTGACGATTTTAACTTTTTCGCCACGACCGTGTGCAACTACTTCCGCTTTCACTTTAACGCCTTCAACGACAGGAGCGCCGATTTGGATCTCATCGCCATTAGCAACCATTAAAACTTGATCAAATTCAACAGTCTCACCTGTTGCGATGTCCAGCTTTTCTAGGCGGACAGTTTGACCTTCGCTGACTCGGTGTTGTTTACCACCACTTTGGAAAACCGCGTACATATTAACTCCGCTTTCCGCGTACCCGCTAAATATTTCAATTCCAGAGCACGCTATAAAATATTCACAATAGGGCGCGAATTCTACGCAAAAAAGCAGCAGAACACAAGCCAATAATGCGGTTAGATGACAAAAAATATGACTTTTTTCTTAATAACTATTTTTGGCTATCAATTTTGTGCCTATTAGTCATATTGTTACTTATTTAAACATTTTTTGCATCACACCTGATAATCTTATTATTAATAATGTTATGCTAATGCCATAACTGTTTCTATCGGTCTCCCATTTTTATTTTCAGGGAATGAACCAAAAACTAATAATATGAATAAATTACGATGAATTTAGAATCTATTATTGAACTAACAACTGAGGATATGTCAGCAGTAAATGAAGCCATTCTCAGTCAATTGAATTCAGATGTTGCGCTAATTAATCAACTTGGTTATTACATCATCAGTGGTGGCGGTAAAAGGATCAGACCAATGATCGCAGTACTCGCTGGTCGATCTTTACGCTATTCTGGTCACAAACATACCCAAGTGGCCGCTTTGATCGAATTCATTCATACTGCGACTTTATTGCATGATGATGTCGTTGATGAATCTGATATGCGCCGAGGAAAGCAAACCGCAAATGCCGTTTTTGGCAATGCGGCGAGTGTGTTAGTCGGTGACTTTATTTACACTCGATCTTTCCAAATGATGACGGATCTCGACTCCATGCGAGTCTTAAAACTGATGTCTGAAGCGACGAATGTGATTGCTGAAGGTGAAGTTTTACAATTAATGAACTGTAATGATCCAAATATTACTGAAGAAAACTATATGCAAGTGATCTACAGTAAGACAGCACGTTTATTCGAAGCTGCGGCTCATGCATCGGCTATTTTGGCCAATGCAACACCTGAGCAAGAAAAAGCATTGCAGGATTACGGTCGCTACATTGGCACCGCTTTTCAGTTAATTGATGACTTGTTGGATTATGATGCAGATAACGTTCAATTAGGTAAAAATACTGGCGATGACCTAGATGAAGGTAAGCCTACGTTGCCGCTTCTTCATGCAATGCAACATGGTACCGAAGAAGAATCTGCTTTGATTCGACAAGCAATCGAACAAGGCAATGGACGTCATTTATTAGATACGGTTCTTGCCACGATGAAACGCTGCGGATCTCTTGAGTATACCTATGCTCGCGCTCAAGAAGAAGCGCAGAAAGCTATTGACGCTTTAAATGTTATTGATGATTCTATCTATAAAGAAGCATTAATTGGCTTGGTTCATGTAGCAATCCAACGCCATTCTTAATACGGATTAGCACATTTCAAGAAAAGGGGAAATTATTTTTCCCCTTTGTCTTCTTCATCTATTTGAGCAAGCAGCGATGATAAGCCGTGACGTAAAATGTATTTCACGATTTTATTACGTTCTTCTTCTGTCAGTTGGTAATAAGCTTCTGACCAAATTTGTGATGCATCCGTTCTTTGGCTTTGGTAAGTTACGGGGTTCTCGCATAAAGTTAATTGCCCTTGGATCTCACCCGGTAAACTTTCAAGATAATACTCAACAGCCTTACCCTGAACACCTCTTTTACGACGATGTTTCCAGCCTTCCCGTCTTGCCATCAGGTTAACTCCCTGAGGCGATGTAGGAACTCCTTCTAGCCCTGCTAGTTCTTTCGCAGTAAACCACAATTTTTTCATAATTTTACTTTCACGCTTATATTATAAAACCTGCTGTTGCAGCTTTACCAAATGGTTATCTGTTAAAACATTTTTGATACAATATAATATTATTTTTATATATTAATTATGTGCATCTTAAGTATTTGTAAACTACTTATTATTAATTAAATTAATTAGTGCTAGTGCACCCTCCCGCATAATAAATTTCAGGATAATCTCCCTTTCAGCGCAAGAAAGTTGGTTATACGCTTCCTGCCAAATAAACGAGTCATCGTTTCGCTTAACTTGGTAAGATGCTGAGGTTTCATTAGCAAACTGACCTTCAAAAATATCTATAGGCAAAGAGCTAATATGGTATTCCAATGCTTTTCCTTGAACACCTAGCCTCTTACGGCTAGCCCATTGCTCACGCCTTGCCATTGCATTGATACCTTGAGTTGTCATTGGCAATCCTGCTAACCCAACCAGTTCCTTTGCTGTCAACCACTCCTTGTACATACTGACCCTCCTAGTCATGATGACAATTTATTATCAGTTGCTGAAAATCATCAATATTTTCTTAAAACTCCATTAACTCATTCACTTTATTTATAAACATAAATAATAATATACAAATTATATTTATTATTATCATTTTAATTTCTTTTAATAACAGACAATTAAATAATTTTATTGTTAATAATTTAACTAATTTTATTGTTAATTCAGATATATTACTAAGTCGCGTTACAGATAGCATTAAATATGCTATTTCCATTACTAACTAGAAAGAGTTAGTTTTAACTTCAAATTTTTATCCTAGTTCACAGTTATTAATTCTGGCTTTCTATTTAGTTTCATAAAAACCTCGTTAATTTCATAAAATGAATTTTTTAGAAAAAACTGGAAATTATTTTGAGAAATTTCTGTTATTTTATTTCTAATAACAGGACGATTGTATTGAATGTATCACAATTTCCCGTTACTCGTACCACTAACTCTACATGATTCTGAATGAAAAAAGGACTAAAAAATGATTTTACGGAAGTCAGACTGGCACCCTGCAGATATCATCGCCGCTTTACGTAAGCGTGGAACAACTCTTGCCGCCATTTCCCGCGAGGCTGGGTTGAGCTCATCTACACTCGCAAATGCACTGTCACGGCCTTGGCCAAAGGGGGAATGGATCATTGCCAATTTTTTAGGAATTCATCCAGCGGAAATTTGGCCTAGCCGTTACTATGATCCAATTACGGGCGATTTATTGGAAAGAAAAGTCAGAGAAAAAATGCAAGCTGAAGACTAAAAAATATGAGTATAGATATAAAGCCACAGTAATTATTAACTATTCAGTGGCTTTATCCTTTTTAATAATTCAATATTCATTTATGCCATTCGAGCAAATCCATCTGCAATATCTTGTTTTAAATCATCTATATTTTCTAAACCAATTTGCAGTCTCAGTGTTAAGCCTCCAGGATTCCATTGAGTAACCGTGCGGTACTCCGCACAATCAAATGGAATAATTAAGCTTTCAAACCCACCCCATGAATACCCCATTCCAAAAATGGACAAACCATCCAGCATTTTTGCTACATCGGCTTGTGTGTATTTAGGATCAAGGACAATGGAGAACAAACCTGAGGAACCGTCAAAGTCTCGTTTCCATATTTCATGCCCTGGGCAATCTGAGAATGCAGGATGTAGAATACGTATAACCTCAGGCCGTGATTGCAACCAAGTTGCGATGTCTATTGCTCGTTCTTGTGCTTCTTTTAAGCGAATAGATAATGTGCGTAGACCACGTAGCGCCAAGAAACAATCTTCAGCTCCTGGCAACATTGCCATATAATCATACGTTTCACGCAATTTAGGCCACCAAGCCTGATTCGCTGAAACAATCCCCATCAACAAGTCTGAATGACCACCAAGATATTTCGTGCCGGCCTCCAACGATAAGTCACAACCAAAATCATGCGCTCTGAAAAACAATGGCGTCGCCCATGTATTATCAATGATTGTGGCAATATTATGGTGTTTTGCTACCTTGACAATTGCAGGAACATCTTGAATTTCAAAACTTTGTGAACCCGGTGACTCCATAAATATCGTGCTGGTATTGGGTTTAATTAATGATTCAATACCTGCGCCTATCATGGGATCATAATAGGTCGTTGTGATCCCCATTTTTTCGAGTAGTCCATGACAGAATTTTCGTGTTGGCCGGTAAACGCTGTCTGGCATCAGTAAATGATCGCCTGTTTTTAATGTCGTGAGTAAAGCCAATACAATGGCTCCTAAACCCGATGGCGAAAGAACCGTTCCTTCTGCTCCCGCAAGCGCTGACCAAGCTTTTTCTAGCTGTTTAATTGTAGGTGTTCCCGCAGTCCCATAATTAAACTCCGCTCTATCGTTAATTAATGCATCAACTGTAGGAAATACAACTGTTGACCCTCGATAAACGGGCGCATTTACAAACCCTGCTTGTTCCGCAGGGTTTCTCCCTAATTGTGTAATTTGCGTATCGATATGAAACTCAGAAACGTTTTTTTTCTTCATGAGATCCTCTCGTTAAGAAAATGATTATTCGAAAAATTTAAAGAAAGGAGAAAGACATAGTAATACACCAAAAAAGATGATGAACCACACTGTTGCCCCTTTGAATTTATGTAGTGCAGGTACTTTGTAGACTAAATAACAAGGAATTAAGCACGAAACAATACCAAATAATGGTCCACCCAATTGCATAAAGAAAAGAATAGAAAAGCGCGTTGATACCCAAAACCATAGAGCGACAATCACGCCTAAACACACACCATAGTGTAATACTGTTTGGTTAATGCGTTCTTCGGGTATAAATCGGCTAATGATATTCACTACAATTCAAAGTGAGTTTATCTGTTGATCTTAATGACGATTTAATTAATTTGAATGAAACTGACTTTGATATTGCATTAAGAAAAATATGTAATATTAATTGGGTATATTGTGGTAGCCACATTTATTTTGAACGTTATGGCATTCCCCAAACCCCCGAAGATATTGCCTTACATAATTGCTTAATTAATCCAAATATTCCTGATACTTGGCGTATGGCTGATAAAAACGGTATAGCCTATCCATTAGAAATTAATAATATGATAGAGGTTAATAGCAGTTTAGGTTTATTAGAAGCGGCACGTTGCCACCAAGGTATTGTTTGCTTACCAACCTATATGTTGGGAAATTACATCGAAAATGGAGAGCTGATCCCTGTTTTGCTTGATTACGATCCCAAATCTACCCCCTTTGCGTTATACGCACTATACCATCCAGCACACACCCACTCACCGAAAATTCGTACATTTATTGACTTTTTAGTGGAAAAAATACCATCAGATCCCCATTGGGATCACTGGATGCGGCAACATGCATCCTAATAAAAATAAAAAAGTTGAGCTCTAATGATAGAAGCTCAACCTTTAAAATGAAGCAAAATTAGTTGGCATTAGCCATTGATGAATTTTTCACCTAACTCGATATCCGCTTTTAATACAGTTAGCATTTCTTTCAGTGCTTTTTCTTCAAATGCACTTAATTTACCTATTGGTAAATGTTTTTCGATACCATTTTTACCTAAAACAACTGGCTGCGCAAAGAAACGTGCGTGCTCACCTTCACCTTCTGTGTAAACACACTCAACTACATTGCTTTCACCTTGCAGGCCACGAATTAAAGATAAACCTAAACGTGCTGCAGCTTGGCCCATAGACAGTGTTGCAGACCCGCCACCCGCTTTAGCTTCAACCACTTCAGTACCCGCATTTTGGATACGTTTAGTCAGTGCTGCAATTTCTTCATCAGTAAAGCTTACGCCTTCGATTTGAGACAACAGAGGTAGAATTGTCACACCTGAGTGGCCACCAATAACTGGGACTTCGATCTCATTAACATTTTTACCTTTTAATTCAGCAACAAAAGTATTTGAACGGATGATATCTAATGTTGTTACACCGAATAAACGGTTTTTATCGTAAACACCTGCTTTTTTCAGGACTTCTGCTGCGATAGCTACTGTGGTATTTACTGGGTTAGTGATAATACCGATCAATGCTTTCGGGCAAGTTTCAGCGATTTGTTGAATCAGGTTACGAACGATACCTGCGTTAATATTGAACAAATCGGAGCGATCCATACCGGGTTTACGAGCAACCCCTGCAGAGATGAGAACAATGTCAGCACCTTTCAGAGCAGGTTTTGCATCTTCACCCGCAAAGCCTGTTACTTTAACATCTGTCGGGATGTGACTTAAGTCAGCAGCAACGCCTGGAGTGACTGGTGCAATGTCGTAGAGAGAGAGTTCTGAACCTGCTGGGAGCTGGTTTTTGAGAAGAAGGGCAAGAGCCTGACCGATACCACCTGCTGCACCTAGGACTGCAACTTTCATTCTGAAACTCCTTAATTTGTACTTTAAAAAGATATCACTTTATTTTTTATACAGTTAACATATTACGTATAAAAAACAATTTGTTAACAGATAGAGAGAGCGTTTAACGCGAGAGAATTCATTTACTATTTGCCATTATTCTAAACAAATTCCTTATCTGTTAATGAGATAACGGGCACTGTTTTAACAAATAGTTTTTTATCTATTGATTTTTACACAGTAAACTGATTTAACTGTATATTATTCGAGCTAACAATATTGAACTTAACAATAAATTTACAATATCATTCTCATAAATTCATTAGTCAATCATGCTAATTTTTAGTACCTGTAATTTAAGATAATATAGTCCTTTTAACTATCAATTTAGTTATCTTTCTCAAAACCTTAAAGTGGGCTGATTATTAAATCATCATAACGCAATTTTGTTGCATAAAAATGCACTTTTACGGATAATACAACTTAGTTTACTGCCGAAGAATGGGTTAATTATGCGCACTCCGTCTAAACAAGAAGACTTGGTTAAGGCTTTTAAAGCCCTACTTAAAGAAGAAAAATTTAGCTCTCAGGCTGAGATTGTCACAGCTTTACAGGAAGAAGGTTTCGAAAACATCAATCAGTCGAAAATTTCCAGAATGTTGACAAAATTTGGTGCTGTTCGCACCCGTAATGCAAAAATGGAAATGGTATATTGCTTACCGACAGAGCCTGGTGTTCCAACCGCAACCAGCCCACTTAAAAACCTAGTATTAGATATCGACTATAACCCTTCCGTTGTTGTGATTAGAACAAGCCCAGGTGCCGCACAATTAATCGCTCGCCTTCTAGACTCATTAGGTAAAGCTGAAGGGATTTTGGGAAGCATTGCGGGGGATGATACCATTTTCTCTACGCCCGCCAACAATTTTACAACTAAAGAGTTGTATGACGCTATCTTAGCGTTGTTTGAACAAGAATTGTAATTCATACCGATATCTGGATATAAAGAGGGAAATACGTTTCCCTCTTTTTTGTTTTTACCATTCACCTATCTTTGAGACGCATTGTGCTATTCGAAATTTTTCGTAACCTTATACACTATGGTTTTCATTTTCTTATGCCAGTTCTATTTGCCTATCTATTTTGGCGTAAAAATTGGAAACTTGCGGCATTCATTATGATAGCCACTATGGCTATCGATTTAGATCACCTGCTGGCTAACCCAATTTTCGACCCTGATCGTTGTGGTATTGGTTTTCATCCACTCCATTCCTTGTGGGCCGCGATTGCCTATGTCGTATTATTATTTATGCCATCATGGAAACTAAAAGCCATTGCCGTTGGTTGTTTATTCCATCTTTTTACGGATTCTCTAGATTGTTATATGGGTAGCTTAAAAAAAGAAATGAATGCTCCAATTACATTAAGTTTAATAACAAAACAATGCCCTATTTCAGTTTCTTCCTTGAGTGAGCCGTATAATCTCCCCTCGTCAACCACAGCTCGTTAGATATTGCTCACTGGTGTGGTCAGCTAACACGAAGGGTTCGGTGGGATATCATGGTATGAAAATACCGATTGAAGAGCCCCCAACAGTTGGATAACCAATGGGTGGGGGGTTATTTGTTATATGAATACTGTTTAGCTAGTCATCTAGCTCTGTTTCTGCTTTGGCTTTCAAACCGGCCAGCAATTTGCCATGAATACCGTCAAAATCCCCATTACTCATCACAAGAATATGGTCCCCAGGCTGAGCCGTTTCAATAACCATGTTAGTCAAGGCTTCGATGTCCGCACTCCAGCGAGCTGGTTGAACACAATGTTCAGCTATTTCTGCCACCATCCAAGGAATATTGGCGGGTTGAAATAAAAATACTTCGTCAGCACGGCCAAGGGCAGGCGCGATATCATTTTTATTAACCCCTAACTTCATGGTATTTGAGCGTGGCTCAAGCACCGCAATAATACGAGAAGTACCACCGACTTTGCTGCGAAGAGCCTCTAGTGTTGCTAAAATAGCGGTTGGGTGATGGGCAAAATCATCATAAACGCTAACACCATTTTCCACACCTCGTAATTCGAGGCGGCGTCGTGCGTTGATAAATTTATTCAAAGCTAAGCAAGCTTCTTTTGCCGGCACGCCCACATGGTGGGCGGCAGCAATCGCCATTAACCCATTTTGGATATTGTGATTCCCTACTTGTGCCCAAGTCACTTCACCTACATTTTCCTGCTGGTAGTAAACTTCAAAATGGCTACCATCGTGGTTGAGTTTTACGGCTTGCCACTCACCGTTTTCACCACCAACCATCTCTTGTTCACTCCAGCACCCCATGCCAATAACTTGTTTTAAATGATTATCATTGTCCGGTGTGAATATTTTTCCGCTCGCAGGCACAATCCGAACCAAATGATGGAATTGTTTTTGAATCGCCTCTAGGTTTTCGAAGATATCCGCATGGTCAAACTCAAGGTTATTGAGTACTAACGTTTTTGGACTGTAATGCACAAATTTAGAACGTTTATCAAAGAATGCACAGTCATATTCATCAGCTTCAATTACAAAGAATGGACTCTTGCCAATTTTTGCCGAAACGTCAAAATTACCCGGTACGCCGCCGATCAGAAAACCAGGCTTATAGCCACAATCTTCTAAGATCCACGCTAACATACCTGCTGTCGTGGTTTTGCCATGAGTCCCTGCAACTGCTAGCACCCAGCGCTCTGGTAACACATGGTCATGTAACCATTGTGGACCCGACGTGTAAGGTAAATTTCTTTCTAATACTGCCTCAACGCAAGGATTGCCACGTGTCATCGCATTACCAATCACAACGATATCTGGTGTGGGCTCAAGTTGAGCTGGATCATAACCTTGGATAAGTTCAATGCCTTGATTTTCAAGCAATGTACTCATAGGTGGGTAAACATTTGCATCCGAGCCTGTCACTTTATGACCTAAAGAACGAGCCAATATCGCAAGGCTTCCCATAAAGGTACCGCATATGCCTAAAATATGTATGTGCATTCTTTTTCATCCCATTAGCTTGAGGTTTGTCACTATTCTACCCATCAATAACAGGTTTATAAATGCATTAACCTATTAATCTTTTTTTTATTTAGTTAAACTCTCCCCGCGCGAGGAAACAATCGCCTCGCAAAACCTCTGTCAATTTTATTCAGGACCTTCGTCATGAAAACATTAGGCGAATTCATCGTCGAAAAGCAACAAGATTTTCCTCATGCAACAGGCGAGCTGACCTCATTACTGTCAGCAATCAAACTGGGCGCTAAAATTATCCATCGTGATATTAACAAAGCTGGACTGGTTGATATTCTCGGCACCAACGGTGTTTCGAATATTCAAGGTGAAGTTCAGATGAAGCTTGACCTGTATGCAAACGAAAAACTGAAAGCGGCTTTAAAAGCACGTGGAGAAGTTGCCGGTATCGCCTCTGAAGAAGAAGACGAAATTGTCATTTTCGAAGGAGACCGTGCTGAAAATGCTAAATATGTCGTTTTAATGGACCCATTAGATGGTTCTTCAAATATCGATGTAAACGTTTCCGTTGGGACAATTTTCTCAATTTATCACCGTATCACGCCAATTGGTCAACCTGTCACTGAAGCAGATTTCCTCCAACCAGGTAATCGCCAGGTCGCGGCGGGCTATGTGGTTTACGGTTCATCAACTATGTTGGTTTATACCACCGGTGTTGGTGTGCACGCATTTACTTACGACCCTTCCCTTGGCGTATTCTGTTTGTCTCATGAAAAAGTCATGTTCCCGTCAGAAGGAAAAATGTACTCCATTAACGAAGGTAACTACATCAAGTTTCCTATGGGCGTGAAGAAGTATATTAAATACTGTCAGGAAGAAGACAAAGCGACAAACCGCCCTTATACCACTCGTTATATTGGCTCATTAGTCGCAGACTTCCACCGTAACTTGCTCAAAGGGGGGATTTATATTTACCCAAGTACAGCAAGTCATCCAAATGGAAAACTACGTCTTCTGTATGAGTGCAACCCAATTGCATTCTTAGCGGAACAAGCAGGTGGTAAGGCGAGCGATGGTGCTAACCGTATTTTGGATATTATTCCTAGCGAGTTACACCAACGTGCTCCGTTCTTTGTCGGCACCGAGTCAATGGTAGAGAAAGCTGAATCATTCATGCGTGAATTCCCTGACGTAGAATAATCCATCTTGGTCATGATAAAGGCGGGGGTTTCCCGCCTTTTTTGTTCCTTTTTTTCACCAACTAGTGAGTTTTGCCCCTTTTTGCGGCTATAATGTCCCCCACGCTATCTACCCTAAAATTTAACTTGCAGTGAAATCCGCATTTACGGGTGTTCTACTCGCAGTTTAAAAGCAAATGGGTAAATTCATTATTCACACAAAGGATACATTTAAATGGGCCTGAACAATGTACCGGCAGGTAAAGATCTGCCAGAAGATATCTACGTTATCATCGAAATTCCAGCTAACGCAGATCCTATCAAATATGAAGTTGATAAAGAATCTGGCGCGCTGTTTGTAGACCGTTTTATGTCAACAGCAATGTTCTATCCATGCAACTACGGTTACATCAACAATACCCTGTCTTTAGATGGTGACCCAGTTGACGTATTAGTCCCAACACCATACCCATTACAACCAGGGTCAGTGATTCGCTGCCGTCCAGTTGGCGTACTGAAAATGACGGATGAGTCTGGTGAAGATGCTAAATTAGTGGCGGTTCCGCACACTAAATTAAGCAAAGAATACGATCACATTAAAGATGTGAACGATATTCCTGAATTACTGAAAGCACAAATCACTCACTTCTTTGAACATTACAAAGATTTAGAAAAAGGTAAGTGGGTTAAAGTTGACGGTTGGGATAACGCAGAAGCGGCTAAAGCTGAAATCATCGCGTCTTTCGAACGTGCTGCGAAAAAATAATAGTCTTATTTAAACCAGAGCTAAAAGCCCTAACTTAGTTGTCAGGGCTTTTTTTCAATACGCGACAATACTAAAATGGCCAAGTGTCTACTCGGCTTCATCACGTTTAAGCCAATCACCACTTTTTATATGGCGCAGGCCATCAACAGAATGCTTATACAGATAAATCCATGCATTACCATACGGCGTCGGAATTAACTCCCTCACATAGTCTTGAGAGTTTTTCTTCAGCTCATCTAGCTCAGTTAAAATAGACGGATTAATACGATAAACCTCGCATTCTATCACGCCATCACCTTTAACTACCGCAGGATAGTACCCCAGATCATACAGTTCATAGCCTTCTAGCTTATGCTCCCCTAATAGCTGAGCATAAGTCATCCAGTGATGATTTCCTTGCTTTTGTCTTAAGCTGCCATAAACAATCACACGCATAATCTAAAACTCAAATTGGTAAAGGAGATCTAATGCCTGATTAACGCCAGACACGGCTTCTAAATACAGTTTTGGCATCAACCGATAACGCAAAGTTAATGTAGCCAGTGAGTCAAAGATACCAACTCCGTACTTCACTTGTAAATCATTCGTGATCTTACCACTTACTACAACTTGCGAGCCATCGCCCGCACCTTGGGTATCAACGGCTAAATCGGAAACCCCAAAAGTCTCACCAATCTTACCAACCAATTGCCCACTTTGTGCAACACCAAGACCTATTAGCATCGAGGTCATTTGAGCACCGTTTGCATCACCGCTATTTAAGCCCTCCCCCCTTAATAGATAAGAAA
This sequence comes from Providencia sp. Me31A, assembly GCF_050487165.1. Classification (NCBI taxonomy): domain Bacteria; kingdom Pseudomonadati; phylum Pseudomonadota; class Gammaproteobacteria; order Enterobacterales; family Morganellaceae; genus Providencia; species Providencia sp. Me31A. Next base: position 110,721 of record NZ_JBKQGZ010000009.1, on the reverse strand, counting down.
GTGCTTCTTGCTGTGTTTTGGCTGGCTCAGAGAATATTTCGACTTTTGGTTTATCTGCAAGCCCAGTGACCTTCACCCCCGCAATCACACCGTCTGCAGTGTTATCTGGATTACGAATGGCCTCCAAGTTTAAGAACGGCTGGTCAGCGGGACCCGAGAACTGAATTTGTCCTTTACGCACCAGCAAATCTTGCCCATATGCACGGAATCGACCAGCAGGGATATCCACCTGACCATTAATATGCAAACCATGCACATTTTGAACAATTTTCAGTAACCCTGTAAGACGCGCTTTTAAACCAAAGGCATCTAGCTGAACATCATTACCAATTTTAATATCTAAATCGGTTTGAATTGGAATCGATGTTTCCTTCTCCTTAATGGGCTGCAAATTATTATCTAACATCACCACGTCAGATGATGAGCTCACCGCTGACTCAGGTAGCTCTTGCACAGTGATACGCGCCCAAGGGATGGTGACGGAACCGTTTAGCGTTAGCATTGAAGGGGATGCATCAAACACAATATCTGGCTGTACATCAATTTTAATCATCGGTGGCATAGACACCCGTAGGTTATTACCTCTTGCCATCACTTTTGCACGCCATGCATCAATGTTGCGCCAATCTGCATCACCATCGATATTTAGATAACCTTCAGGTGTGTTAATTTGTCCATTCATCACTGAGCTAGTGCCATTAAAATTAATGCCTAAGTGCCCACTTTTAATATCAAATGGAATCATGGCTGACCTGATTTCTAAGCTAGAGAGCGACAGATTACCATTGAGTAATGGGTTATTTGCTGAGCCGCCTAATCGTAAATTTGCATTCAAGCGACCATTCGCAACTTCTTTTTGGCTCAGTAATGGCTTAACTAAATCTAACGTAATGCCATTAATTTCAACATTCCCTGCCAGTAAACGGCGTTTTTCAAGATCAGAAATCTGCACGTTGCCTCTAAATTGTCCGTTGTTTGCGATACCAAACAACCAATTAAGATCTGCCTTACCATTTTTAAGCCCAGCACTTAGGGTTAAGGTATCAAATGCGACCGGCAACCTTGTACCTTCAACAAACTGGGAAGCTTTAACGTCATTACCGCGCAGGTCTAGCTTAACTTGAGGCATACTGCCATCATCTTTCCAGATAGCATTAGCTTTACCGGTAAATACCCCACTCACCCGTGTATCTTTTGGCATAAATGGTTTGATCATCGCTAAATCAAAACGTTCGAGCACAATATCTGCACTACCACTTTTACCCGCTTTAATAGGCTTAGGTACACATAAACGTGCATTTGGGTTTACCCAACAATGACTGCCAATCGTCACCTCTTGTGTTTGGTTGGCATAATTAAGCGACATTGCCTGATTTAAACGCCATTCACCAACGACAGTATCGAATAGCGTGTTCGTTAAACGACCTTTCCAAACCTCCGTTTGACGATCAAATCCACCAGCCAATGCAAGTTGCCCTGAAACCGGCTCGCCTTTCACATTCAATTTCAGTGTATGCTGTTTTTCGCTTCCTTTCGCATCTAGATTCAAGCTGCTTACGACAATATCGCCCTGCCTTAATTGACGTAAGACAACCGATAAGTCCCCTTTGATTTGCTCACCAGTGGCTACATTTCCTTTAATCGCCACATTATCGATAGCAAGGTCATCTTGCCATTGCACACCACGGGCGGTCAGGTCGACTAATGCTTCAGGCGTCTGTAAATTACCTCTTAATTTAACATCACCAGCAATCACACCGCCTAAACCGGGTAATAGCCCATTTAAGGCAGGGGCACTAATTTTAGCGTCAAGGTTCCATTTATCTGCTAACGAACCTTTTACATCAATATTATTTTTGCCCAACGCTAAATTGAAACTCGGAATATCCCATTGCCCTGCAGCGTTACCCTTTGCCTGTCCTCGTGCTTTCAGTAAGTTGTTTTTAACATTACCATCAAGCATTATTTCAGGTATTTCTAGCTGCCAGCTTCCACCGTACAAGCTTCCGCGAGTGGCAACTTTACCGTCAACCTTTGCGGGCCATTCAGGGTACTGTTTAGCTGTATTGATGCCAGAAAGGGTGAGTACCGCATTCCAGCTAATCGCTTTGCTCCAATCTGCAACCCCCGTGATATCAGCGTTACCTTGCAAAGCAGCTAGACGTAAGCGTGTCAGATTAATTTGCTCTTCATTACCTTTGGCATCTAATAATAAGGTTGAAGGCGGTAAATCCTGACCTGTGATGGCTGAACGGACAGACATATCATAAGCGGATGGGCGACCATTTAAACGTAACCGAGTACCATCTAATTGGTATTGTGCATCGCCAACTAGCGGCCATGTTAGTTTATCGCTTTCTAATGTCAGTAAAATAGGGAGATCAGCCTGTGATAAATCAGTTTGGGCATCTAGCGTAGCGTTAATCGGCCCTTGTAAATTAAGAGCTAATTTAAGTTCATCTATCAAGCCACCTTTTAGTGATAAATCCACTTTTTGGCCATTAAGATCTTCTAAACGACTTTCACCTAAAACCGATAATGACACTGGCCATTTATCTTGCAATGTCGCGGTTCCTGATAAGGAAACAGTGCCTTCCGGTGCATCAATATTTAGCTGCTTAACCAACACTTGTTGCCCAACATTCGATAAACTCAGGTGTAATTGGTTAATTTTAAGTTCTGTGCCGCCTGTTAATTGGAAATTAGAGGCATTAATTCCTTCAACATTTAAATCAACAGGTAAAATAATTTCAGGTAGTTCAGCTAAGAGTGGCTTAGAAAATAGTGTTTTTAACTCATCTCCGAGTGACTTTTGTTCATTTATAGACGGTGTTGGCTCAGGTTTTTTTTCAACTGACTGAGATTCTTCTGTTTCAGGCAAACTAATTGTAAGATCAACTATATCTGTCGGAACAATAGTAATCGCCTTCCCTTCCCACGTCACACCTGTCGTAAATTTAGCAAGATCAATCGCCATACCATCTACATTGACTTGAGTTGAAACCAAGGCAAGTTGATTCAAACGGATAGTTAAAGGGGCTTTAAGCTCCGTTAATGGCTCTGATGGAGGCGTTTCTTCTGACGGCGGAAACTGTGAGGTATCGACATTAACGAGCACATTATCGGTTCCCAACGCATCAATACAAAGCTCGCGACTAGTTAAACACCCAAGGCGCAAGGCTAAATGTAATTTTCCTGCGTTAACATCAACTCCAGGCATTTGGTATTTAACGCCCGTTAGCGTTAAATCGCTAATATCGCCTTCTATGTCATCAATCGTCAGCTCAGGTACAAAGCGTGTTACTGAGTTTAACGCAAAATGCAAACCTGATTTTGTGCCAATTACCCAACTCAGTGCTGCGACAATAAGAACTAGAATTAACAAAATGGAAATACTTGTCCATTTTAGCCACTTCAACCACCTCATAATTCCGTCCCCAAACCGATATAAAATTGTATTTTGTTGTTATCTGTATCGCCGACTGGTTTAGCTATGTCAAACTTAATAGGGCCTACTGGCGAAACCCAGCGAATACCAACACCAGCACCTGTTTTGAAATCACTTTTATCAATATCATCCACGGCCTCACCGCTGTCGATGAAAGTCGCCCCCCACCAATTTCCAGTAAAGTTATATTGATACTCAATAGACCCAACAGCAAGTTTAGAAGCCCCTGTTAACTTACCTTTACTATCTTCAGGGGAAATTTTTTGATAACCATAGCCGCGGACACTACCATCCCCCCCCGCAAAGAAACGTAGGTCTGGTGGAACTTTGTTAAAGTTATTGGTTTCTATCCACCCTAAATTGCCTCGCACGACAAAACGATGGCCTTCCCAAGGGGTTCTTATCCATACATTTTTTGCCTGCAATACGGCAAAATCAATATCTGAGCCCCAAATTTCATTTGAGTAATCAATTGAATAACGCTGGCTATCCCCCCACGTTGGCATTACACCACCACGTTGGCGGATACGGCTAACATTAAACCCCGGATATAACAACATGGTCTTATTCGTCACATCAGCTTGGGTAAAGTTACTCAACATCCAACGCATATTCACGCCATATTGCCAACCCGATGAAAAATCCCAGTTTCGGGATACGTTCAATGTCGTTGTATTGGCTTGTGTATCGTTTAAATCCGTACGCTTAAACCCACCTTGTACGGCATAATATTGTTCAAGGGGATTGGCTTTTAATGGGATTTTATAACTTGCATCAATCAATTGTTCTGGCTGAGAAAGACTGATACTTGACGTTAAACTTTGACCACGTGAGTTCACCCACGGTTTATTCCATGTTGCTTTAACTCGAGGGCCAACATCTGTTGCATAGCCGCCCCCTAGCTCAATAAAGTTTTTGGCTCGTGGTGTGACCACGGCTTCCATTGGTAACTCATAAGAGTTATCTTTTCGCGCACTGGCAATGAGTGGCGTGACAATGGCAGAGGAAAACCAACCCGTTTCCGCTAATCGACGGTTAAATTCTGCGAGTTGTTCTGACGTGTAGTATTCCCCCTCTTTAAATGGGGCTAGATTATTTAGATAATCTTCTCGAATTTGTGAGCCTTGATAAGTAATAGCGCCAAATCGGTAACGCTCACCACTGTTATAGTCAAAATCCCAATATGAGGCATGGTGATCGAGGGAAATCCCTAGTTGGCTTTTTTCCATTACCCCATCAAAATACCCTTTACGAATGGCTAAACTGTTAAACCGACCTTTGAAATCCTCGTACTCACCATCATTTTGCACAATATCTAACTTAGGCGTGTTTTGTTTAAGCATTTTTTCAAAGTCAGGGTCCGTCTTTGCCGCACCTTGTATTTCAACATTTACGCCTTTCAGTAAAATAGGTTCCCCTGGGGTCACCTTGGCGGTCAAAATAGAACGGGCTGGAGGTGTCTTTTCTTCATAGGTAAACTCAACTGTCGGTTGGTAATAACCTAAAGGTTTTAAACCTTCTTGAATTGCTTTCTCAACACGTGCCCTAAAACGACCATTTGGCATAACTTCATCTTGGGATATATTAGAGAGTTGTATACGAACGTTTTGATTAAGTTGCCCTTCAAGCCCTTCAACATTAAGACGAAGATTCGCTGCGTGCGCGACAGGGAGCACTGCGGTTAGACAGAGAAAACAAACTAGAGGGTATTTCGACACGCCTACTCCTAAGGTGATTGTTCGATTGACTAAAGACTTCATATCAATTTATTTTGAGTATAATTAGCGATAGACACAAGTTTTTATCCCCATTTTTAATTTATTTGTGCGGTCAATATATAGGAATCACTATGTCTTTTAATAAATTTAACTCTGCAAATATTGCACAGCCTCTACCAGGCAGAGCAACCGCGATAACTTACTCACCATATCATGCAGTTAACCATCATTCGATTGAGATTATTCCTAAGAATATGGAAATCGCTTATTTTGCTATGGGCTGCTTTTGGGGTGTAGAACGCTTATTTTGGCAGCAAACCGGAATTTATTCTACTTCAGCAGGCTATTGTGGAGGAATCACACCAAACCCAACGTATGAAGAAGTCTGCTCAGGACAGACAGGCCATGCCGAAACAGTTCGTGTCGTTTTCGATCCGCAAGTCATCAGCTATGCTCAACTATTAACCTTATTTTGGGAGAACCATGACCCCGCCCAAGGTTTGCGCCAAGGTGGTGATATTGGTAGCCAATACCGCTCGGCTATCTATACCGTGTCCGATGAGCAACATCAACAGGCAATGAAAACCGTACAAGCATACCAAACGGCGATGAAAGCACAACATGATGAGCGCCAAATCACCACAGAAATAGCGCCATTAGATACTTTTTATTTCGCGGAAGATTACCACCAGCAATACTTATATAAAAACCCCAATGGCTATTGTGGCCTAGGCGGTATTGGTGTTTGTTTACCACCTTCATTAAATGTTTGAACATTAAATTATTAGCCAATTCATAATGTTTAAATCATCAACCATCTTGTGATACATAAACCTAACCAAGGTGGTTTGAATCTTCTACATTGTAGAGAGTTGATGTCATTCACTCTCCTATAATGTGATTTATGATGAATATCTAGCCAGATAAATCAACCCAATGCTATACTCATCAAACATATCAATTAGTTTGCGCATACCGCGCTACTATATATTTACTTATTGAATATATTTATCGACTTGAAATGATACCCGCTGGAATAATTCAATTGTATTCTTCTCAGCCATGAAAGGGTGTCTGGAAAACTTATGATTAACAGTTTATTGATCGTTCTTTTATTATGTGCAATCAGCGCATTTTTTTCTTTGTCCGAAATTTCATTGGCAGCTTCTCGTCGTATTAAGCTTAAATTAATGGCAGACGAAGGAAATATTAATGCGGCTCGTGTACTTAAATTACAAGAAATGCCGGGCATGTTTTTTACTGTCGTACAAATTGGCTTAAATGCTGTAGCAATCCTAGCAGGTATTGTTGGTGAATCCGCATTTTCACCAGCACTGTACGATGTTTTTATCCAATTTTTATCCCCTGAATGGGCACAAAAAATCGCCTTCATTCTTTCATTTACCATCGTCACTAGCTTATTTATTTTAGTGGCAGATTTAACCCCTAAACGTATTGGCATGGTGAAACCTGAAGCTATTGCTATTCGCATTGTCAATCCAATGCGTTTTTGTTTAGTGGTACTCAGCCCATTTGTTTGGTTCTTTAATGGTCTTGCTAATCTCATTTTTAAACTATTCAAGTTGCCAATTTCACGCAATGAAGATATCACCTCAGATGATATTTTTGCCGTTGTAGAAGCAGGTGCTGTTGCTGGCGTATTACGTAAGCAAGAACACGAGTTAATAGAAAACGTTTTTGAACTAGAGTCTCGTACAGTTCCTTCTGCGATGACCCCGCGTGAAAACATTATTTATTTTGATAAAAATGAATCAGAAGACAGCATCAAACATAAAATTTCCACGCAACCACACTCAAAATTCTTAGTTTGCGAAGGTGATATTGACCATGTTATTGGTTATGTGGACTCAAAAGAGTTACTTAATCGCGTTCTGAATGGGCAAAGTTTGAGTTTAAAAGATGGTGTACATATTCGTAGCACATTGATGGTGCCTGATACGCTTTCTCTTTCAGACACGTTAGAAGCCTTTAAAATTAACGGGGTCGATTTCGCTGTGATCCTCAATGAATATGCCTTAGTGATGGGCGTCATTACTATCAACGACGTCATGATTACCTTAATGGGTGATTTAGTAGGATCAGGGCAAGAAGAACAAATTATCGTTCGTGATGAAAATTCATGGTTAGTTGAAGGGGGAACGCCAATTGAGGATGTTCAACGTATTTTAGATATTGATGAATTCCCTGACTTTAGTAACTATGAAACCATCGCTGGCTTTATGATGTTTCGACTTAGAAGAATGCCGAAACGCACCGACTACGTGAAATATGCGGGCTATAAGTTTGAAGTTGTCGATATTGATAATTACAAAATAGACCAACTGTTAGTCACTCGCCTAACAGCGCCACCAGCACCGGTTATCGTCCAACCGGGCAAAAATACAAATGAAACGGCTGACACAAAACCACAAGTAAAAGATACTGAACATTAATATCTAACAGCGAAGCCGTTTCTTTTCAATGCGCCACGTTATGTGGCGCTGTTGTTAACCAAATAAGCGTTTGATTAACACCCTAACCTAACTCTGCCTGTAACAACAATACCTGTTTGTTAACCTCACTCATCACATTGTAATGGCGCTTATCACTGACTTTAGGTGGTAAAATCTTCCCATAATTAAACTCAAATGCCCCAAAATCCTTAATATAGAGCCTACCACGGAATAACGTTTTGACGTAAAGAGCAATCTTAAATGGGTTATAACGGTTAAAAATTTTCATTAGAACTTTGCCTCCCCTTTGTTCTTACGATATTCAATAACTCATACCGTACAATAATCATAGACCAGAAATTTCTCTTTTGGTTCTAAAATTGCAGTTTTATTCAATCTGCTTACATAACATGACAGTGCTAAAAAACGGTTAAAAGCCAGACAAACTTTGTATTTATGCTGAATTTTAAAAAAATGTTAATTTTTTACTTGAAACTCATCCGATGAGCTATGCTATAAAGACAAGTCGAAAATTTGATTTTTTTACCCACTTCACCAACAGTGCTAAAATAAAAATGTAAGGGGCTTTTATGATAAGAAATTTTCTAATTTTGGTCTGCTTGCTTGGGCTATCCAGTTTCACTATGGCCAACAATATTCAATTAAATCAAACCGTTCCTGCCGTATCTGTTACCGATAAAGGCGAGCTAATCCTAAATAATGGCAATAAGCTTGACTACCAGACATGGAAAAGTTCGCAGCTAATTGGCAAAGTACGTACCATCCAACACATTGCCGGCCGTTCTTCAGCCAAAGAACTCAATGCCCCACTGATTGAAGCCATAAAACAAGCGAATTATCCTCATAATGCCTATCAAACCACGACCATCATTAATACTGACGATGCCATTTTTGGTACCGGTGTTTTTGTAAAAAATAGTGTTGAAGATAGTAAAAAAGAGTTTCCTTACTCTCAATTCATTGTTGACAGTGATGGCGTTGTTAAAAATGCATGGGGTCTAAAACCGGAAAGTTCCGCTATTATTATCTTGAATAATCAAGGGAAAGTGTTGTTCTTTAAAGATGGGGAATTAAGCCCAAAAGAAATTGAAAAAGTGATTAGCTTATTGGCCTCAGAACTCAACTAAGAGCAAAAGTAAATCGTGTGGTATGCCATTAAGGCATATCACGTGACGGGACAATATCAAAAATAGTGGGTTATTCTAAAATGCCCCTATAAATTATATGCATAATTATGGCTATTTTATTACTAACTAGTCATTATTTTGATACATAATACATCCCATGTTCTGTTTTATTTCTATTCATCCGCACCTGCGGGCTCGTTATTATGAATAAATATATGTGCATTTTTTACAACACAAAACTAGGCCATGGATTCTTTTATAATTTATGCATCCCTTTCGCGCTTATATTCACTTCAGCATATCATTTTTAGAGTGCGATAAAACTAATCAGCAAACCAATATATTTTGGCACAAAACCCGCCTTCATCACGATTAGCAAAAACGACTCGTAAGCGGTGTAGTTGGGCTATTTGCTTAACAATGGAAAGTCCTAATCCACTTCCGGTTTTTTTTTGTCCCGGTGGGCGATAGAATCGTTCGCCTAACCGCTGTAAAACTTCCTGAGAGACCCCTTCTCCATCATCTTGGATCTCAAGGTGGTCTTCATACAATGTTAGCTCAATTCGCCCCGCAGGTTTCCCATAACGTATTGCATTATGAAGTAAATTTCTAAGTAACACGCTTAGTAATAATGGTTGCCCTTTAAACATAGGAGGAGAACTCATTATTGTGCTAACGACGGTCGTTTGTTGTCTCTTCGCCTCAGGGTCAATATCTTTTATTGCAGCCTCAATGAGGCTAGGCCACGATAGCTCAGCGACATCATCAAGCTGTGAGGCAGACTCTAACCTTGATAGCGTTAATAACTGGTCAACAAGACGAGTAGCTCTATCAATGCCTTCCAATAAATTTGCAACGGCATGATGGCGAATTTTAGTATCATTTCCTGCAATTTGTACCACCTCAGTCTGCACTTTTAAAGCAGCTAAAGGGCTACGCAATTCATGTGCGGCATCTGAGGTAAACTGCCTTTCGCGTGCAAACATTTTATTAATACGTTCAAACAACCCATTCAGTGAATCAACAATAGGCTTAGCTTCACTCGGAATACGCGCTACCTCTACGGGCGTCAACTCGTCAGGTTCCCGATAGCGCAATTGACTCGCAACTTCCCTTAATGGTCGCAGAGCTCGCGTTAAAAAAAACAAGAACAAAACTAGCATCATCGGAAGTGCAACCAACCACGGCATAAATTGGGCGACCATAATATCCGTCGCCATTTCTTGTCGATACTCCCACTCTTGGCCAACTGCGATAACATACTGACCATTTTGAGATTTCAACCAAACAAAGCGCCAAGGATCATCGCTTCCTTTGATGAAACCATCATAAAACCCTTCTCTAGTGTAATGAAATTCAATGTCTTTTCCATTATCCCCATCGTTTAATATCATCTGCCCTTGTGGTGTAAAAATCGCGAAAGCTAACGCATCATCATCTTGATGGCCTCGGTTTTTCCTCAGTAATTTTTTTGTTTTTGTTAATGAAGGTTTTATCAGTTCAAGATCAGAGGGCAATACAGACAAACGCTTAGCAAAGGCCATTTGCTGAGTATCAAATAGCTCGTTGATCGTTTTGTATGTTTGATACCAAGCGAGTGAGCTCGCCACTCCCCATGTCAGTAATGCTAACACGAGTAACATGAGAGTCAGTTTTAGCCTAAGACTAAACGTTTTCATGATTCACCATCACCAAGTCGATAACCCACACCATGTACTGTTCGGATAAATTTGCTTCCTAATTTCCGTCTTAAATGGTGGATATGAACCTCTATAGAGTTACTGGAAACTTCTTCATCCCAGTTATAAAGTTTTTCCTCTATGAGGGCGCGAGGTAAAATTTTATTTGGGTTATGCATAAAAAGTGACAATACAGCCAGCTCCTTTCCTTTTAACTGTACAGGCTCCCCCTGTAGAGTGACTGTCATTGCAACAGGGTCCATTTCCACATCACCATGAGTCAATTTAGGCGACAACTGCCCACTTCGGCGACGGATCAACGCCTGTAAGCGAGCCATGACTTCCATAAGAGCAAAAGGCTTACACAAATAGTCATCAGCCCCTTGTTGCAATCCTTGAACACGTTGATCAAGCGCATCTCTCGCGGTCAATATTAATACAGGTTCATCACGTCCTTCTTTACGCCAATGTTTTAAAATATCCATACCATCAATGTTAGGTAATGAGAGATCAAGCACCACCGCGTCATAGGGCGCATCAAACAGGGCTATTAGTCCTTGTTTGCCATCCATAAACCAATCAACAGTAAAACCTAATTGCGTTAAACCCACTTTAAGCCCATCACCAATCAACCTATCATCTTCAATTAATAGAATACGCATAGCTCCTCCACATCGGAATATTATTATATTTATCCCATCAGCAATAAGATGACTAGCTATTATTAACCAAATTAAAAATATAATACGTTAATTGTCTTTCTTAAGATCCTGTTAAGATTTACCTGCTTAAATGGCTCCCATATAAACAAGCTTATGTCTTATTTGGAGAGACTGATGATGAAAAAATTACCTTTAATTGCGTTAATTTCTGCACTTGTAGCTGCTCCTGTTTTTGCTACTAATGGTGGTTTTGCAGGCCCTGGAGCCGTCACCACAACATCACCTCAAAATATTCAAGGTGGTTTTTCTGGGCCAAATAGCAGTGAAACGACCGTTGCTAAGGCTTTAGAACTTTCTGACGATAGTTGGGTGATTTTACGCGGTAATATTGTCAAACAGCTGGACCATAAACATTATGAATTTACTGATGGCACTGGCACTATTACATTAGAAATTAGCCGAAAACGTTGGAATGGTATTAATGTGACGCCCACGGATAAAGTTGAAGTGAGCGGTAAAATTGATAAAGACTGGAATTCAAGAGAAGTGGAAGTTAAGCAAATACAGCTCATTAAATAAATTCTATTCATAAAATTATTTTCTTTCATGCATTGTAAGCAACTTCAATGCATGAAAGGTACCAACGTATTTACCTATCTCGCAAAAACCATCATACCAAATACCAGCATGTAAATCTGCCTGATACTAATTACACTCACAACCCAAATAGCCTATTCAACCGAAAGATCATTAGTGCTAAATTGACTAAAATTTAATGTACAAATGGGGCTGTTAATGACAACAAAACAACCGCAGTTAAGGAATATTAAAGAGAAACTTCTGTCCGACAATTGGTATATTTTGAAAAAATATACTTATGAGCTACAAAGAAGAGATGGCAGCTGGCAACAGCAAGAACGTGAAGTTTATGACAAGGGCAATGGCGCCGTAATTTTGTTATACAATAAAATTAAAAATAGTGTCATTTTAATCCGCCAATTCCGTATGCCAATGTATGTCGGTGGCTATCAACATTTATTGATTGAAGCTGCCGCTGGGCTACTTGAAGATGCCTCCCCAGAAGAGCGAATTATTGCTGAAACTGAGGAGGAAACAGGTTTTAAAGTCGACAAAATAGAAAAAGTCTTTGAAGCTTTTATGAGCCCTGGCTCAGTCACCGAGAAACTCTATTTTTACATTGCGCAATACGATGAAAATAACCGCAGCAATGATGGCGGTGGGCTTATAGAAGAAGGTGAAGACATTGAAGTCCTAGAATGGCCATTCCCTAAAGCCTTAGAAGCTATAAAAACGGGTGAAATTATCGATGGTAAAACCATTATGTTGATACAACACTTAGCATTAAATTCTATTTTGAAATATTAGTCTTGATAAGACTCTCAAAATTCAATCAACTTTTGAGAGCCTATCCTTCATAAATATGCGTTATATCCTGCTTTAAGAGCTATAAAAAGTAAGTAATACTTTCTAGAAAGAATTAATCTTAGTCATGATATGAAAAACTAAAATAGCTTAATAATGTTTTTTAAAAGCCTATTTTAGTCAAATGTGAACAGACAGAATTATTCACATCAAATAGCTCCAACTATCCATTCAAAATAAATTGTATCTTTAATTAATAGACTAAAAATATTTATTGGTTATAAATTTTTTATTTTTTGCTCTATGTCGACACGACGAGCTGCATTTTCAATTAAGCTCACATCTAAATAAATATTAATTTTTTGTCGAGTATAATTTATATTATACTTCTTTTAAAAAAACATCTATAAAATAGATGTTTTTCTGAATATAAAAATATCATTAGATGTCGTTAATTCAACAAGTTGTCGACTAATACGCTCCCACGTGTTGATAAACACTTTCAATTCAAGAACGTTCTGAACTGAGTTATTCAATTTACTAGATTTATTCAACATCTTGTTCGTTGTAAAAATAAGTAATTGCATTTTCTATCAAGTTATATGCGCAGTCTTAAATTACTTATTTTGACTATTTAACCAATATATTTCCAGTCCTCATTTAGGGTAAACCCTGTTAAGTTTTAAACTATGACTTACCTAAAATTTTACATTAATAAAAAATAATTTTTATATGAAAAAGAAAGAATGATGGATATTTTAATATTAAATCGCACAACAAGAAAATCAACAATACGTTAACAGTTTTATTATTTGTTTTTTCTTGAATCACCACTCCCAAAAAGACCATCACAATAAGATTAAAGATCAATTTAATTCAAAACTAGAAAATTAAATCAATAATACTTTTGACCTTAAAGCTAAAACACTTTAAATTTAAAGCTATATTAAATTTATATCTCATCATTTTAAGAGTCTTACTTTAATATATATGAATATCGAAGAGCTGTTACATATTTCTAAACGTCATTAAGGAGCTGAATAAAATGATTCGTTGTGTTCGTATGTGGACAGGAGAAGATGGGAACTCTCTGTTTGAAGAAGGCACGCTAGAGCTTGAGGGCGTTGCTAGAGGAGACAGCCAAACTCCAGTCATTGCTGTTAATGAACTCACCTTTCGTGAAACTGTTTCTGGTGGCTCTTGGGACTGGCACAAAGACCCTGTTCCTCGTTATGTCATCACACTTTCAGGCACTTTAGAATTCGAAACGAAAGATGGTTCTAAATTTATTATCAATCCAGGTGATATTTTACTCGCCCAAGATAATACAGGAACAGGTCATAAATGGCGACTTATCGGTGATGAGCCATGGCGTCGTGCTTATGTTGTGTATCAAGAGGGCACAGGTTTGTGCTTCACTCCAACAAAAAAATAGAGGCCCTTATGAATAAACCGATTACTGAAAATGTCGATATTGCTCTCATCGGCGCAGGTATTATGAGTGCAACCCTCGGTACATTTCTTAAAGAATTAGAACCTTCCTTGAAGATTGCTGTTTTTGAAAGATTAAATGATTGCGCCCAAGAAAGTTCCCATCCGTGGAATAATGCAGGAACAGGTCACGCCGCTAACTGCGAAATGAACTATACGCCACCAAATCCTGACGGTACTGTGGATATCAGCAAAGCCCTTGAAGTTAACACAGAATTCGACTTATCACGTCAACTATGGTCGTATCTTGTCACGAAAGGAAAAATCAAGAATCCACGTGATTTTATTCATCCTTGCCCACACATGAGCTTTGTTTCAGGAGCCGATAACATTAAATTCCTGCAACAGCGTTTTCGTCAAATGTCTGCCCATCACTGTTATCACAATATGGAATATAGTGATGATTTGAAACAGATCGCCGATTGGGCTCCACTCATTGTCGAAGGCCGTGATCCACAAGAGCAAATTGCGGTTACCCGTGTCATTACCGGTGCTGATGTAGATTATGGTGCATTAACGCACCTTCTATTTGCCCAGCTCAGCGAACAAGCTGATTTTTCTCTACATTACAAACATGAAGTGATCGATGTTAAACAAGCCAAAGATGGGCGTTGGAACGTAGAGGTGAAAAACTTAGTCACTCACGAAAAACAGATCACCTCAGCAAAATTTGTATTTGTCGGTGCCGGTGGTCGTGCTATCGAGTTACTACAAAAATCAGGTATTCCTGAAGGTAAAGGGTATGGTGGTTTCCCAGTCAGTGGTATTTGGCTGCGTTGCGACGATGAAAAAATTTCAGCTCGCCACCATGCCAAAGTCTATGGGAAAGCAGATAAAGGCTCCCCACCAATGTCAGTTCCTCACTTAGACACCCGCATTATTGGTGGAAAACGCTCATTACTATTTGGCCCCTATGCAGGTTTTTCCAGTAAGTTTTTAAAACATGGTTCTTATCTTGATTTATTCGAGTCTATTCGCCTCGACAATATCGAACCTATGTTAGCTATAGCGAAAGATGACTGGTCATTAGCAGAATATCTTGTTGGGCAAGTATTACAAACCTCCGGCCACCAGTTTGCCATGTTGCAAAAATTCTACCCTGATGCACAACATGAAGATTGGAAAGAGGTTGTTGCTGGTCAGCGAGTGCAAATTATTAAACCTGATAGTACTAAGAAAGGCGTTTTAGAGTTTGGTACAGAGTTAATCACTAGCGCTGATAAATCATTCACCGTATTGATGGGTGCCTCACCAGGTGCTTCAACGGCCGCATTTATTGCATTAAATGTGCTAAAAACGTGTTTTGATAACCAACTCAAAGCAGATGGTTGGGAAGCTCGCCTGAAAGATATTATTCCAACTTATGGAATTGATTTAAAACAGGATGCGAAAACGTGTTTAGATATTCGAACCGCAACCGCTAAAGTATTACAGTTAGATAACTAGCTATTTAATAGTTGGCTCTCAAGTTTTAAGAGCCAACTATTTTTAGAATAAGATCACCCTAAAGCCGGGGTTCAAAAATGATTCTCGTGGCGTATAATCAAGCGTTTTTCCATTCCAATCAATAACTTTAGCACCAGCACCAATAGCAACAGCATGACCTGCAGCAGTATCCCATATATTGGTAGGTCCAAAACGTGGGTAAAGCTGTGCTTTTCCTTCAGCCACTAAACAAAATTTCAGTGATGAACCAATTTCTACCGTTGTATGTTCACCCATTTGTTGTAAATAATCCATCAATTCACGATCTTGATGAGAACGGCTAATAACAATCACAGGTGGTTTGCCATCATAAACTTGGATTTGTTGCTTATGACCGCCTTCTTCTTTCCATGCTTGTTTTCCTTCGGCATAGTAAAGAAGCCCTTTAGCTGGAGCATATACCACCCCCATTACAGGTACACCATTTTCTATTAACGCAATATTAACGGTAAAATCCCCATTGCGATTAATGAATTCTTTCGTACCATCTAGCGGGTCAATTAACCAATAACGTTGCCAATTTTGTCTCACAGACCATTCAGGGGGGGCCTCTTCAGAAAGTTGAGGAATATCAGGAGCTATACGTGTTAAGCCCGCGGCAATAACCTGATGTGCGGCAATATCGGCTTCAGTCACTGGGGAATCATCACTTTTATGATTAACCTGTAATGGTTCTTGAGCATTATAGGTTTCCATAATTGCATAACCCGCTTCCTGAGCTAGTTCACAAATTTGTTGTAGCATTTTATTCACCTCTATCCCATCATCCTTTACTGCAAGAGTAGCAATTGTGTGAAATTTACGCCATAAAAAATGCCTTATCGTTCAAAAAGCGACAAGGCATTAATTCAAATATAAATTTTATTAAATGAAACTATAAAATTTCAAGTAATTCAACTTCAAAGACTAATGTACTAAATGGCGGGATAGATGCACCTGCCCCACGCTCACCATATGCTAATTGGTGAGGGATATACAGCTCCCATTTAGAACCTACAGGCATCAGAGTTAATGCTTCAATCCAACCAGGAATTACACCACTTACTGGGAATTCAGCAGGTTGCCCGCGTTGAACTGAGCTATCAAATACTGAACCGTCAATTAAACGGCCAGTGTAGTGAACACGAACACGGTCGGTACGTGCTGGAATAGCGCCATCGCCTTGATTGATAACAGAGAATTGCAAACCAGATTCAGTGGTCGAAACCCCTTCACGTTTTTGGTTTTCATCAAGGAATTTTTGACCTTCTTCCACCAATGCCGCCTGACGTTCAACACGAACGGCATCTGCACGCTCATGAATTTCACGTAGCGCCTTATGCAGAGTCTCAACAGGCACAGATGGCATATTGCCTTCTAGAGCATCAACAAGACCAGCTAAAATAGCATTCGGTACTAAACCTTCTAGCCCTGATTCTAATAATTGCTGACCAACTTGTAGACCAATACCATAACTCGCTTGAGCTTCTACTGAATCGAAATCTTGGTTTGCCATGAAAATACCCATATGGTTTTTGAGAAAAAACCAAGAATAGCAGCCTCACCGCTATGGGTAAACCTAAACGGTGGATATAAATAAGAAAACAGCTTGATCACCGTTAAATTTATTCAGCGTTCTCTGAAAAATAGAACCTAGCACTTAAAATACAATAAAAGAATGCTAGTATGCGTATAGATACGGCCTATTACTCATTACCTCATCAAGGAGGAGTGATGTTTAAACTTTCAAAATTTCATCGCTATGCTATTGCCATTGTAGCCCTGATCGTAGTAGTGGCATTTTTTTGGCCTGCGAGCGATAACTCCTCTGACAAAATCGCTCAAAACCAGCCTATTATCATACCACCACCTACATCACCTGAAGTACCTCCTGAGCCAATCACCAATTTGCCTATACTGGAGCCTGAAAATTCGGTTGAAGGAACCACGCCTCTTTTACCTTCTGAGCCTGAAATTATTCCAGAGCCTATTGAGCCTTCACCAACCGAGCCAACGACGACACCAAAAGCAGAAGAGCCTAAAACAACACGCCCTTCCGCCAATGAGTGGCAAAATTACCGAGTGCAAAAAGGTAAAACCCTTGCTCAGCTGTTCCGTGATAATAACCTGCAAGCTAATGACGCTTTTATTATGGCCAAAGTTGAAGGTATAGAGAAACCGTTAAGTAATTTACATCAAGGCCAGAAAATTCGTTTGAAAGCCAATACTAAAGGGGAGGTTCAGCTATTAGAAACAACAGCCTCTGATGGAAAAAGCTATAGTTTTGCACGCTTGAGTGACGGGAGTTATTACCGAACGCCATAGAACTAATGTCATGATAGATAACCCCTTGCCTGACAGCGCTATCTAACAATTAAACTTAGTATGCGATACATTGATCAACAAAAGAATCTTTAATCAACGGCAATCAGGCAATAATGGGGGCTCCAAAAAGCAAAAAACACCGGACTTAGCCGGTGTTTTTCATTGCACCACGGATTAATCAGCGGTGCATACCATCATTATTGATTACTCAGCAACGATGATAACGTTCAGCTCTGCGAAAACATCGCTGTGTAACTGGAAGTGAACTTCATGGTCACCAGTAGTACGCAGAACGCCATTTGGTAGGCGAACTTCGCTTTTCGCAATTTTAACGCCAGCCGCAGTGATTGCGTCAGCGATGTCACGAGTACCGATTGAACCAAACAGTTTACCTTCGTCACCAGCTTTAGAAGCCAGAGTAACAGAACCCAGAGCAGTAACAGCTGCTGCACGAGCCTGTGCTGCTGCCAGAACTTCAGCTAATTTAGCTTCCAGTTCAGCGCGGCGAGCTTCGAAGAATTCGACGTTTTTCTTAGTTGCAGGAACAGCTTTGCCCTGTGGTACTAAGAAATTACGAGCATAGCCCGATTTAACGTTAACCTGATCACCCAGGCTACCTAGGTTAGCTACTTTATCAAGCAGAATAACTTGCATTACCTTATCCTCTTAAGTCGTTAATGGACTGTACCAATTACTGATGACGATCAGTATATGGTAACAGAGACAGGTAGCGAGCGCGCTTGATAGCACGAGCGAGCTGGCGCTGATATTTTGCACGAGTACCAGTGATACGGCTTGGTACAATTTTACCACTTTCAGTGATATAGTTTTTCAGCGTTGCGATATCTTTATAGTCGATCTCTTGAACGCCTTCCGCTGTGAAACGGCAGAACTTGCGACGACGGAAATAACGTGCCATATGGCTAGTCTCCAGAATCTATCAAATCAATCTGCTCGGCATGGAGGACAATCTTGCTAATTCCATTGCGACCCTGATGGGTACTAATGAAACCGCTTACTTTAATCCAACTGCCGACCGTTATACTGTGAGTATGAGCTTGTAAGGTTTGCCCGCTGGCTATAATGGGCATTCTGCACCATGCTTGCCTTGACAGTCCGGCTTCCAGCTGTTGTGAACGATGTTCTAAAACAAACTGGCAGTGAGGAATGCCTGACGGACTCACTTTTCGAATCAATGCTTTACAGACTGTGCCTGTGAGCACCAAACGATTAGTGGTCACCTGCGCAATTACTCTTCAGAATCCCCAGTTTCTTCTGCTTCTTCATCCTGATATTCATCAGAAAGGTCACGGCCACGACGTTCGTCTTTAGCTTTAACCATTGGAGAAGCTTCTGTTACTGCGTGTTTTAAGCGCATAACCATGCTGCGGATAACGGCATCGTTGAAGCGGAAGTTAGTTTCCAGCTCATCAATCGCTTCCTGCGGCGCTTCTACGTTCAGAAGAACATAGTGTGCTTTATGCAGTTTGTTGATTGGGTAAGCCAGTTGACGGCGGCCCCAGTCTTCCAGACGGTGAATCTGACCTTGTGCGTTAGTGATAACTGCACTGTAACGCTCGATCATGCCCGGAACCTGTTCGCTTTGGTCAGGATGGACCATAAAAACGATTTCGTAATGACGCATTAGTAGTTGCTCCTTACGGATTATTAGCCTCCTGTCTGGGTTAACCGCGGCCCGCGGAGGCAAGGAACTTATTGAGTGCGGCTAAAAAATTGACGCGTAACTATACCCATCCCTGAGATAAAACTCAAGAGATGGATGCAGTTTCGCCACAAATATTATTTTTCTGTTGTGACTAAGCGCTGGCGAACGGCTTCAAATAAACAGACGCCCGTCGCCACAGATACATTGAGTGAGGAAACAGAGCCTGCCATTGGGATACTAATCAGCTCATCGCAATGTTCGCGTGTTAAGCGGCGCATTCCTTCACCTTCTGCGCCCATCACTAAGGCAATTGGCCCTGTTAACTTGCTTTGATACAAGTTGTGATCCGCTTCACCTGCCGTTCCAACAATCCACACATTATATTCTTGCAACAAACGTAATGTTCTAGCCAAATTCGTTACTCGAATAAGTGGAACATTCTCTGCGGCGCCACAGGCAACTTTTTTTGCAGTCGCATTCAATTGGGCAGATTTATCTTTCGGCACAATGACCGCATGAACGCCCGCAGCATCAGCGCTACGTAAACAGGCCCCTAAATTATGAGGGTCTGTCACGCCATCAAGCACTAATAAAAAAGGTGATGGTGTAGTTTCCAGTAAATCAGGCAAATCACCTTCTTGGTACTGTTTGCCCGGTAAAACTTTCGCAATAATCCCTTGGTGAACCGCCCCTTCAGTTTGGCTATCCATCCATTGACGATTAGCGACCTGTACCACGACACCTAGCGCTTCAATTTCATGCACCAGTGGCATTAATCGACGGTCTTCACGGCCTTTTAATATATAGACTTCTTTAATGCGTTGTGGTGAACGCTCAAGTAGGGCTTTCACAGCGTGAATGCCATAAATCATTTCGCTCATAAATTTCTTATGTATTGATAGAAATAGTAAAGTGGCGCGTTTACGCCACTTTCGTTAATAAACAAAGTATTGTCGCTAAAATGATTATCCCTCTTGCTTTTGGGATTTCTTAGCAACGCGTTTAGCTTTCAGCTTAGCGGTAATTTTCTTGGTTTTATCGGAAGGCTTTTTGCTTTTTCCTTTACCTTTAGTCTCTGATTTAGTGTCTGGTTTAGCATCGCCTTTTTTACCTTTTTTCTCGGAACGACGAAATGCTGAATCAGGTTCGAAGTTTTTATCCTTACTCGCATCGCTTTTTTTATTACGAGCAGAGCGAGTCGCATTTTTAACGTCTTTTTTCATTTTATCCCGAGCCGTTTTCCCCGGGTTTTTCGCTTTACGCGTTGTCGAAATCAACGCAAAATCGATAGTGCGTTCATCCATATGAACCGCTTCAACGCGAATTTCCACTTCGTCACCAAGGCGATACGTGGTACCTGATGACTCGCCAATTAAGCGCTGACCAACAGCATCATAACGGTAATAATCGTTATCCAAGGTTGAAATATGGACTAAGCCATCAATGAACAGGTCATTAAGGCGTACAAAGAAACCAAAACCAGTCACACTTGTGATTAAACCGGTAAATGTTTGACCGACTTGGTCTTGCATGAAGTCACACTTCAACCAATCAGCCACATCACGAGTCGCTTCATCAGCGCGGCGCTCCGTCATTGAACAGTGCTCACCAAGTTGTAGCATACTGTCCATATCCGAGTGCCATCCTCCGGTTTCTGTCCAGCGCTTATCTGAATGGCCATGTTCCTTAGCCAACAAATATTTAATCCCACGGTGTAACGTCAGGTCAGGATAACGACGAATTGGCGATGTAAAGTGCGCGTATGACTTCAAGGCTAGCCCAAAGTGGCCACGATTTTCAGGATCATAAATCGCTTGTTTCATTGAACGTAAAATCATGGTTTGCAGTAATTCATGTTCAGGGCGTTCAGCCACTTCATTCATGACTTGCGCATAATCTTTCGGTTCAGGTTTCATTCCCCCAGGCAGAGTCAATCCTAATTCGCTGAAAACAGAGCGTAAATTCATCACACTTTCTTCTTTAGGACGATCATGCACACGGTATAACGCAGGCTCTTCATTTTTCTCAACAAACCGAGCCGCCGCAATGTTAGCTAAAATCATGCATTCTTCAATCAATTTATGTGCATCATTGCGCTCAACGGGTTCGATACTTTCAATACGGCGCTCCGCATTAAAAATAAATTTTGCTTCTTCAGATTCAAAAGAAATCGCGCCACGCTCAATACGTGCGGCATCAAGTGCTTTGTATAATTGATGCAAGTGCTCAATATGTGGCACTAATGCTTTATAGTGTTCACGCAGCTCTTCATCCCCTTCCAAGATTTTCCATACTTTTGTATAAGTTAATCTTGCGTGAGAGCTCATAACCGCTTCATAGAATTTGTAGGAAGACAGTTTTCCTGATGCAGATACCGTCATTTCGCATACCATACACAGGCGATCAACATCTGGGTTTAGTGAACACAGGCCGTTTGATAGTACCTCTGGTAACATGGGGACCACTTGTGATGGGAAATACACGGAGTTACCACGGCTACGTGCTTCTGTATCCAGCGCTGTTTGTGGGCGAACATAGTAGCTCACATCGGCAATTGCCACCCATAAACGCCAACCTCCCCCTTTCTTGGGAGCACAGTGTACCGCATCATCGAAATCTCGAGCATCTTCACCGTCAATAGTGACTAACGGTAAGTCGCGTAAATCCACGCGCCCTTTTTTCGCAGACTCAGGGACATGTTCACTTAGGTCAGCCACTTGTTTTTCAACTTGTGGTGGCCATGAATGAGGGATTTCATGGGTACGCAAAGCAATTTCGACCGCCATGCCTGTTCCCATTGTTTCACCTAATACCTCAATAATATTACCCACCGCTTGAGAACGACGTTGTGGACGAGTCACTAATTCCACGACCACCACATTCCCCATACGAGCACCGCAAGTGCGGTCTTTTGGGATCAAAATATCAAAACTCAAGCGACTGTCATCAGGTACAACAAAACCCATACCCGACTCGAGGAAATAACGGCCAACAATTTGATTGTTTCTTGGCTCTAACACGCGCACAACGCGAACCTCTGTACGCCCTTTACGGTCTTGTCCATAGGGTTGCGCTAAAATAACATCGCCATGCATTGCACGCTTCATTTCGTCTTGAGATAAATAGTAATCTTCTTTTTTACCTTCAACGCGTAAGAAACCATAGCCATCACGATGGCCGATGACTTTACCCTTTAATAAATCTAAGCGCTCAGGCAATGCGTAACATTGGCGGCGAGTAAAAACTAATTGGCCATCACGCTCCATCGCTCTTAATCGACGGCGCAAAGCTTCTAATTCATCTTCACTAGATAGGTTCAATAATTGTGCGATTTCTTCACGATTGGCTGGTGCTGTACGCTTCGAGATAAGATCAAGAATATACTCTCGACTTGGAATTGGGGACTCGTATTTTTCTGCTTCTCTTTCCTGAAAAGGATCTTGTGACATCGTTACCTCCGTTGTCATCAGAATTCATAATTACTGCAAATGCTAATCAAGCAGTAATTGATAGAGCGGGCTGTTATCTTTCACCATGTCCGCCAGCGTATATTGATCAAGTTCTTGTAAAAACTGCTGTATTGCTTGGTGTAGCACACCTTTCAAACGACATGCAGGAGTAATGTGACAAAACTCGCCACTACAATTAACAAGGGTTAGGGGTTCTAGAGCTCTAACAACATCCCCTATACGAATAGATTCTGCTGGCTGGCCAAGGGTAATCCCGCCATTTTTGCCACGGGTGGCTTTAATATAACCAAGGTGACTGAGTTGGTTAATAATTTTAACCATATGGTTACGAGATACACCATAAACTTCTGTGACCTCAGTAATACTGGTCATCTTCCCCTTCCCCAGAGAAGCCAGATAAATTAGCGCTCGTAGTCCATAGTCTGTAAAACTCGTTAGTTGCACAATCACCTCAAAATTTTGGCTTAACGCTTTGGGCCACAAAACGATAGACCGAAAAAATATGACTCATTTTAAAATGCATGTTTCCTATTTTGAAGATAGAAACCGGTATCTTATGTACAAAATATAGCATGCAAATAAATTATATGTTCTTGACTACAGTTTAGCGTATTACTCAAGTCAAATATGCACTTAATTGCACAAAATACACACAGAAAATCCACTTTTATCAATTATTATGCGGATATTATTTAAAATTTGGAATGTTTTATCAAAGAAGATGTATTGCAAGGCAGGAACATAGACAAGATAAAGAAAGACAGCGCCTATATTAGGCGCTGTGAATTATCATCATGCAACGTCAAATGGGTCACGTAAGATCATGGTTTCTGAACGGTCTGGACCGGTTGAGATAATATCAACAGGGATACCCGTTAATTCTTCAACCCGCTTGATGTAATTCAGAGCTGCTTGTGGCAGTAAATCTCTTTGTTTCACACCAAAAGTAGTTTCTTTCCAACCTGGCATTGATTCATAAACTGGTTCTAAGCCTTCCCACTCATCGGCAGCTAATGGTGTAGTTTCTAACACTTTACCATCTGGACGGCGATAACCAACACAGATTTTAACCTCTTCTAAACCGTCTAAAACATCCAGTTTAGTCATGCAAAAACCTGACAGTGAGTTAATCTGTACGGCACGATTAATTGCGACGATGTCTAACCAACCAGTACGACGTTTACGACCTGTCGTCGCACCAAATTCTTGGCCTTTCTCACGCAGGAATTCACCGGTTTCATCAAAAAGTTCTGTTGGGAATGGGCCTGCGCCAACACGTGTTGAGTAAGCTTTAATGATACCCAATACATAGTTAACATAACGAGGACCTAAACCAGAACCCGTTGCAACACCACCCGCTGTCGTATTTGAAGAGGTCACATACGGATAAGTACCGTGATCAATATCTAACAACGTACCCTGCGCACCTTCAAACATAACTAATTCATTCTTCTGATTTGCTTTATATAGCAGATCAGAAACATCAATTACCATGCCGGTCAGGATATCAGCAACAGCCATAATATCATCTAGCGTTTTTTGGTAATCAACCGCAGGTTCTTTATAATAATGAACAAGTTGGAAGTTGTGATATTCAACGATTTCTTTTAATTTTTCGGCAAACGTAGCTTTATCAAACAGATCGCCAACGCGCAAACCACGACGTGCAACTTTATCTTCATAAGCAGGACCAATACCACGACCCGTTGTCCCAATCGCTTTGGAACCACGTGCTTTCTCACGCGCATTATCTAACGCAATGTGATAAGGCAGGATCAGTGGGCAGGCTTCAGAAAGACGTAAACGTTCCCGAACAGGAACACCACGGTCTTCCAATTCTTTCATCTCTTTCATTAATGCGTCTGGCGCTAAAACGACACCATTAGCAATGATGCTGACGACATTTTCACGAAGAATACCGGATGGAATTAAGTGGAGAACGGTTTTTTCACCGTTTACAACAAGAGTATGGCCAGCATTATGGCCGCCCTGATAGCGAACTACGTATTTAGCACGCTCTGTCAGCAAGTCAACGATCTTGCCCTTCCCTTCGTCACCCCATTGGGTGCCCAGTACGACAACGTTCTTACCCATTTTGAAATACACTCGGTTGCTTAAAAATGAATTCTACCATCAAAAATGAACTCTTCCAGTGATATTTTGGTATTACAAAATTTTTTTTCTGGAAAGCAAGTAAAATGGTATTTTTATTTCTGCCGTAAGCTCAAAATGAATGCAATCAGTTGAGCAGCTAAAATTTTCCCTGAAAAATCCTACACTTAAAACGACAGGCGAAAAAAAGCCCACCGAAGCGGGCTTTTCTTTAATAGATTAGCAGTTATTTTACTAGGTTGCACGCAACTTAGTTTATTAACTAATCAATCCGTTGCACGAAGCTTAGTTGGTGCTTTCATAAAGCGGAAGAAGTCAGTGTCTGGGCTAAGGACCATCACGTCATCACCACTCTTGAAGCTTTGCTCATATGCACGCAAGCTACGAATAAAGGCATAGAACTCTGGGTCTTGGTTAAATGCATCGGCAAACAGTTTCGTTGCCATTGCATCACCTTCACCTCGGTAAGTTAGAGCTGTACGCTCTGCTTCAGCCAGAGTTTCCGTAACTGTTTTATCTGCAACAGCACGGATTTTCGTTGCTTCTTCTTGACCTTGTGAACGGTGCTGACGCGCAACGGCTTCACGCTCTGCACGCATACGCGCATAAATAGCCTCAGAAACTTCATTTGGCAGTTCAATACGCTTAATACGTACGTCAACGACTTCAATACCTAATGCCGCCATACTGTTTGCATTCACAACCAGTGGCTTCAGGTTAGTTTCCTCTTCAACACGTTTTGCGGCATCCGCAATCGCTGCATCCGCTTCTTTGGTTGCATCGTCAGTTGCTGTACCTTTGTTCAACGCATCGCGAACATCAATAGTCAAACGACCACGTGAGTCAGTAATGATATCTTTCACGCTTAAGCGACCAAACTCCGAACGTAAACGGTCACTAAATTTACGTTTTAACAGGGTTTCCGCTTGGAATGGATTACCACCGCCGGTCGCTACATAGTAACGACTGAAATCAGTAACGCGCCATTTCAGGTAGGAGTCCACCATTAAGTCTTTGTTTTCACTTGTCAGATAACGGTCAGCTTGAATTTCCAAAGTCTGAATACGTGCATCCAACATTTTCACAGTTTCAATAAATGGAACTTTGAAATGCAGACCCGGCTCATAAATGATCGGTTTGTTTTCAGAATCACGCAGAACCTTACCAAAACGCAAGACAATACCGCGGTCAGTTTGAGGAACAATAAAGATAGATGCGTATGCAATTGCCAAAATGGCAACAACGATAACAATTAGCGATTTACGCATGATTATTGTCTCCCTACTCTAACTGCATCACCACGAACAGTATTGTTTGGCTGTGCTGGTGTTGCGCCATAAGATGACGAATTATTATTTGGTGTCGCCATTCTTGCTGACGGGCTCACTTTCGGTGCCTGTGCACCTTCACCGTTGTTACGCATAATCTGATCAAGCGGCAGCACTAACATACTGTTGCTCTTATCGTTAGCGATAACTTTACGAGTATTGCTCAAAACGCGCTCCATCGTATCAATATAGAGACGTTCACGAGTAATTTCAGGTGCTGCACGATACTCAGGTAACATTTTCGCAAAGCTTGCGACCTCACCCTCTGCTTTAAAGACCACACTCGCTTTGTAAGCTTCGGCTTCTTCAATCAGTCGTTGTGCGTTACCTTTCGCCAGTGGCAGAACTTCATTTCGATAAGCATGTGCTTCTCGAATAGTTTTTTGCTCTTCTTCCCTTGCGGCGATTACGTCATCGAATGCGGCTTTAACATCTTCAGGCGGACGCGCTGCTTGGAAGTTGACGTCAAGTAATGTGATACCCATTTTATATGGTGCAATCGTTGCTTCGAGCTCTTTTTGTGTGACATCACGGATAAAAGCACGATTCGTAGTCAATACTTGCTCCATGGCTGATTGACCAATCACACCACGCACTGCACTATCCAACGCCTGACGCAGACTGTTGTCTGGGTTAGTGACGCTAAATAAATATTGTGCAGGGTCAGTAACACGATACTGAACGTTCATTTCAACGCGAATCACGTTTTCATCTGACGTTAACATCATGCCATTGGTAGCTTGTTCACGAACCGTTTCTACGTTAACTGGAATAACTTTATCAATAAAAGTTGGTTTCCAGTTCAGACCCGGCCCTACAATACCACTGTATTCACCAAAACGTAAAACTACGCCACGGTCACTTTCTTTAATGGTGTAAAAGCCTGAGCCTGCCCACACGACAACAATAGCTGCCAGAGCTAACATGCCTAAACGGCCGCTAATTTGTGATGGTTGCTTGTTATCACCGTCACCGCCGCCTTTGTTTCCACCAAGCTTACTGCCTAGTTTACGAAAGAGATCGTCGAGATCATAAGCCCCACGTTTTCGACCACCTTTGTTCCCGCCAGAGTTGCCGCCTTTATTGCCGCTTCCCCACGGATCGCGGTCTTGTCCGTCATTACCGGGCTGATTCCACGCCATGTTTTAGCTCCATTCTTTATGATTGATTTTCAGGGCTAAGAGCGATAGGGCTCTTAATATCAATTCCATCGCCTAACTACATTATTAAACAACGTAGTCAGGTAAGTGCTGCTCTTGTTTACACAAACGCCGCCAATCCACCATTGGCATACGCACCTCAAGACCGATTGAGCCGTCATCCTCCAACCATTCACGTTCGATAGATTGAAGTTGATAAAAACGACTACGTAAACGACCTTCATTTGGTGGTAAACGCAATTCAACATGTGCGATTTCACCTGAAAGGCGTTCCGTCAGTGCTTGCAGCAGCAATGGGATACCATCACCCGTTTGTGCTGAAACCCAAACACGAACTGGCTTGTTATCCTCATCTCTGTCAATACGCGGGATAAACTCCTCCAGCATATCAACTTTGTTCATCACTAAAAGTGTTGGTATTTCATCCGCTTCAATTTCTTCCAACACGCTTTCAACCGCATGAATATTTTCATCCAAGCGATTGTCAACTGCATCGATAACGTGCAGCAATAGTGTCGCTTCACGTGTTTCTTGCAGGGTTGCTTTAAATGCTGCAACCAAATCATGTGGTAAATGACGGATAAAACCCACAGTATCCGCAAGTACCACGACACCAACATCATCGACATCAATACGACGAAGTGTTGGATCAAGTGTTGCAAATAGCTGGTCAGCAGCATAAACATCAGCGGCCGTCATCCGGTTAAATAAACTGGATTTGCCGGCGTTGGTATAACCAACGAGAGAAATTGTCGGAATATCCGCTTTATTTCTCGCCTGACGCCCTTGTTCACGCTGTTTTTCTACTCGGCTAAGCCGCGATAAAATTTGTTTAATTTTATCCCTTAATAGCCGACGGTCAGTTTCAAGCTGAGTTTCACCGGGACCACGTAAGCCAATCCCGCCTTTTTGCCGCTCAAGGTGCGTCCACCCTCTCACTAAGCGAGTTGATAGGTGCCGTAATTGAGCTAATTCAACCTGAAGCTTACCTTCATGCGTACGCGCACGTTGAGCAAAAATATCTAAAATTACCCCTGTACGGTCAACCACCTTACATTGGCAAATCCTTTCGAGATTACGTTCCTGAGCAGGGCTTAACGTATGGTTGAACAACACCACGTCCGCACCACTTTCTTCAACGGCTTGAGCTATCTCTTCAGCTTTCCCTTCCCCAACAAAAAACTTTGGATGAGGTGCTTTACGACTGCCCGTGACTATTTGTACTGGCTTTACCCCAGCAGATGTCACAAGTGACTCAAATTCTGCCAGATTATCAACATCTTTTTCTTGAGAAAAAAAGACATGGACTAATACAGCTAGTTCACCACCTTCATACCTATCAAACAAGGTGTAACCTCTTAGGCTAAACAATAATCGCAAAGGAAAAACACAGGTACAGTCTCCCTACCCATGCTTTCCTTGTTTTTTAGCGTACAAACTTACTCAGTTACTTCGCCATCTTGCGCAGCAGGAGCACCTGAATGGAAGTTACCATTACCTGTGCTAGTAGCTGTACCACTATGGTGAGAAACAGGACGAGCAGGGACAACAGTCGAGATAGCATGCTTATAAACCATCTGGCTAACTGTATTTTTTAATAAAATGACAAATTGGTCAAAAGACTCAATTTGCCCCTGCAATTTGATGCCATTAACGAGATAAATAGAGACCGGAACCCTTTCACGACGTAATGCGTTCAGGAACGGATCTTGCAAAGATTGCCCCTTAGCCATTCTATGTTTTCCTTATTTTGTTGTTTTTAAATGAGAATCTTTTAGATTCCAAAAAGTAACTACTCAAAAATCGCGCTTAACGTTCTAATTGTACACAAACATCCGTTCTATGCACACATAACCTGCATAACGGTGTTAAACGCTTGCTGAGGTTGTTCACTATCTAACCTGTGAACATTCTCCCAGCTTCTTAACCAAGTAATTTGGCGTTTTGCCAATTGGCGTGTCGCACAAATTCCCCGATAAATCATTTCATCATGGCTTATTTCACCATCTAAGTATGACCACATCTGCCGGTACCCCACACAACGGATCGACGGAAGATCAACATGTAAGTCATCTCGCTGATGAAGCACACGAACTTCTTCTTCAAAGCCTGTGTCAATCATCAGATGAAAACGTTGTTCTATGCGCTCATGTAAAATTTTACGATCTTGTGGCGCAATAGCAAATTGAAACACATTATAAGGTAATTCTTCTCCGGCTGTTTGTGTCATTTCAGTCAAAGTTTGTCCTGAAATGAGATATACCTCTAAAGCACGGGATAATCTTTGTGGATCATTCGGGTGAATCCTTGCTGCTGCTACAGGGTCAACCTCAGCCAAACGGCGGTGAATTTCACTCCATCCTTGCTCTTGTGCAATTTTTTCAATTTCGATACGAATGATAGGATCAGCAGAAGGTAATGGTGATAACCCCTCAAGCAATGCCTTGAAATACAGCATTGTGCCACCTACCAATAATGGAATTTTACCTTGTGCAGTAATTTCCCCCATAGCATTTAATGCGTCACGGCGAAAATCTGCTGCGCTATACGGAAGAGATGGATCGAGAATATCAATCAAACGATGAGGAGCTTGTCTGAGTTCTTCTGCCGTAGGTTTTGCTGTACCAATATCCATTCCACGGTAAATCAATGCCGAATCGACACTAATAATTTCCACAGGTAGGTACTTGCGAAGTTCTATCGCTAAAGCTGTTTTACCTGAGGCCGTTGGGCCCATTAGGAATATTGCATCAGGTTTTTTCTGAGTTACTAAATCACTCATTTGTTAGTGTAGCTACCACTGATTGTAAATTAATTAATTGTAATAATGTTGATGGGGGATTTTTCACCCACTGCGGACAAACCCGCTCAACATCGGCCAGCAACTGAACAGCCTGCGCTAAACTCCAGCTTTCATCTAATTTCACCTGAGAAACCGCCTTAGCAAGCCATTGTGCGATGTCTTGGTTTGTTACGCTTTCTTTTGTCGATAAAAAATTCAACAAATCAGAAAAAAGCTGCGATAAATTTTGTGTTCTTAGTGGTAACGATACCGTATGAATTGTTACTTTTCCATGAAATATCGTGGCTTCGATACCAAATATTGTCAATTGTTCCTTGTACCGTTGTAAAACCTCTATTTCGTCATTTTTAAGTGACAATTTTAACGGTATTAGTAATGGCTGTGGCTTTAGTGCCCCACCTTCGGGAGACAATTGAGCTAGCTTCAATAAATAATTAGCTTCTGTTAAGGATAACAGGATTAATCCCAATGAAGACTCAATTAATGCAAAGTTTTTTGCGTAAATTGTCAATACCTTACCAAAAAGGTAGTCATCCGCATTTTTTGTCACAGGTTGACAAGAAATTTGTGGTTCACCTATCGGTTGTCGCTGTGGAAAAAGCGGTTTTTTATCTTCAGGTGCAACAGGAATCGACATGAGACTTTGGTAAAGGTCCCCTGCTTTTTTATCATAAGCCAACGTTGTGTTTCTTGGCTCTAATCTACTCGGGGTTGCCTGCATTGATTTCGCTGATGATAATGCAGTACTTGACGTTGATTTTCCGCGAAGATCAGCGCTGTAAGCAGGTTTAAGCTCTTGAGTCGATTGCTCATTATTAACCTGCCCATGTGACTTGGCCGATAACGTCGATGACGCAAAATAATTTTCCCCCGCAGAAGTTCGATTTTCTAATTCCGTATTTGCAATTTCAATACCAGGAAGCTCATCTATTGATGCCGCTTCTAATAATACTGTACGAACAGCTTGATAGATAAAATCATGCACTAAGCGAGCTTGATGAAAACGGACTTCATGTTTTGCAGGGTGTACATTCACATCGACTTGTTTCGGGTCAATCGTTAAATACAGAACATAAGCGGGTTGTTGGTTTTCTTCTAAATGCCCTTCATAGGCTTGGCGGATCGCATGATTAATTAACCTATCACGCATCATCCGACCATTGACATAGCAATACTGAGTCTCGCTGACCGGTGTGCTTGACGGAGAAACGACCCAGCCTTTAATCGCCAAATCGCTATGCTCCCACGACAACGCTAATGCGCTCTGTATAAAGCCCGTGCCGCAAATAGCCCCTAAGCGTCTCTCTTGCTGGTTTTCATCATGGGCTGCACGATATTGCTTCACCAATTTACCATTATGGGTCAAATTAATCGCAACATCTGGACGAGATAATGCAATACGACGAACCACCTCATCAATATGACCAAATTCCGTTTTTTCAGTACGCATGAACTTACGACGAGCCGGTGTATTATAAAACAGGTCTAAAACTTCAACTGTCGTTCCATTTGGATGTGCGGCGGGCTTAACCGTAACAGTCATATCTCGCCCTTCCGCATAAGATTGCCACGCTTCCGTTTGTTCAGCTGTTTTTGAGGTCAACGTTAACCGAGAAACTGAACTGATACTCGCTAACGCCTCACCTCGAAAGCCCATACTCATAATGGCTTCGAGGTCATCCAATGTAGCAATTTTACTGGTTGCATGGCGTGCTAATGCAAGGATTAGCTCATCTTTATTAATTCCACAGCCATTATCACGAATACGGATCAGTTTCTCTCCACCACGTTCAATATCGATATCGATACGTGTAGCCCCTGCATCAAGGCTATTCTCAACTAACTCTTTGACTACCGACGCAGGTCTTTCAACCACTTCACCGGCTGCAATTTGGTTTGCTAGTTGAGGTGAGAGAATGTGTATTGCCATAACTCAAACCTCTTATTTCGGTGCTGCTTGTATTGGATTTGCCAGAAAGTATTGGCGTAACCCTAAATAAATAGCTTCCGCGACTTTATCTTGGTAATCATTTGATTTAAGCAATTGCTCTTCCGCTGTATTACTAATAAACCCAGTTTCGACCAGAATTGATGGAATATCCGGTGAGCGCAATACACCAAGACTCGCATGCTCAGGGCTTCTTTTATGAATATTGCCCACTTTTCGCAGCTGTTCGATGACTTTGACTGCAACATCATAACCTACTCGTTGAGAGTGTCCAAATTGTAAGTCCAAAACAGCTTGGCTTAAGTAAGGGTCTGCACCACTAAGAGCATCTCCTGCACCACCTAACAGCTCAGATTGTTTTTCACGCTGTTCCAACCAACTACCTAACTCACTGTTCGCACGACGATTAGAGAGAACCCAAACCGACGCGCCGCGCGCGCTGCTATTTGGTGCAGAGTCTGCATGGATGGACACTAGCATATTGGCACCTTTTTTACGTGCCACATCAGAACGACCACTAACAGAAATAAAATAGTCGCCATCACGTGTCATTGCAGGCTTGAACATAGGGTCTGCATCAAGACGTTGATACAGTTTGCGTGCCACACTCAGCGTAACATCTTTCTCTTTATAGCCATTTTTACCAATCGCACCCGGATCTTTTCCACCATGACCTGCATCGATGGCAATGACTACCTGCTTAGCGCCTTTTGGTATGCCCTTACTTTTTGCAGGTATCGGCGTTTTGGTTGAACTAGGTGCGGAATTGTTCATTTTTAAAGGCTTATCCTGCACATTATTAACCACTGGCGCAACGGTGTTATTCGTACGATTATATGATGTAGGGTTCTTTGAATTACCCGCAGAAATAGTCAGAACGAGTTGGTATTGACCAGATACTTGCTTCAAAATTGCTTTTGTTTTCGCCGCTTGAGATAACTCAAGTACAACACGCTTATGTTGGTTATCGACAGGTTGACTTGACCGAACTAATTTAACTAAATCACCCGCAGGTACCTTAAGAGGCAAACCAATAATGTCACCTCGTTGTTTGACATCAACGACAAGGCGCTCAGGAGAATGCAATGAAAAATAAGAATAATCAGGCTTACCATCAATAAAGCTCAAAGTCACTTCAGCCTGAGATGGGCTATTATTGACTTGAATATTAGACAGTGTCGCTGCTTGTGATTGTACAGAAAACAACCACATCATCGATAACATAAACAGGGTAAAAGCGGCAAAAAATACCTTATTTGTTATTCTGTTTATTGGTGCATTCAACATGAGCAATAGCTTCCTTAAAGTAGGGGTAGTGCTTTTATCAACGACTCCCCATTTGCAGAAAAAGCAACAAAGTGAGCCTGACGACCGTCATCTAAATAAGTTAGATGAAGTTCAAGATCCGCTTCTGGTAAAAAACCTTTACCTTGTTGTGGCCATTCGACCAAACAGATCGAATTTTCAGAAAAATAGTCACGAATTCCCATAAATTCAAGCTCTTCAGGATCAGCTAAACGATAGAGATCAAAGTGAAAAACGTGACGATCTGCTAATTCATAGGGTTCAACTAACGTGTAGGTTGGACTTTTCACATGCCCTTGGTGACCAAGAGCTTGTAGAAACCCACGACTAAATGTCGTTTTTCCTGCGCCAAGATCACCATATAAGTGGATCACCGCACCTTTGTGGCAAGCTTTAGCAATAGCGCGACCCAGTGCAACAGTTTGCTCTTCGTTAGCAAGTTGTATTATACGTTCTTTCATATGGTTCTTTTATTACGTTATTAATGGACTATGTGCCTATTGTTTCCTAAACACCTTGTTTTATCACTCATCACACAGCACCTAAAAGATATATCAATTAATATCGATATTACCGTTTATCTTAACCTATGCGGGATCATTTTTCTTAATTAACATAGGTTGAAAGATGAGTTCAGAAATATCTTATAATAGATCTAAATAGCTGACGCTTTTTTTTCCATTCATTTTGATGAAAAATACAGGTCATGATAGAGTGCATCCCGTTTTTAACCTTTATCGAATAGGATCTGATGGCAACATTCCTCGATCTCAACCTTCTCGCTCAAAACATAAAGCAATGGGGCATTGAAGCAGGTTTCCAGCAAGTGGGGATCTGTGATACCGATCTGTCTGTAGAAGAGCCCAAATTGCAGGCATGGTTAGATAAACAATATCATGGCGAGATGGAATGGATGGCGCGCCACGGTATGATGCGTGCCAGACCCCATGAACTGCATCCTGGTACTTTGCGTGTTATTAGTGTACGCATGAATTATCTTCCAGCCAAAGCCGCATTCGCCAGTACACTAAGTAACCCTGAATTAGGTTATATTAGCCGTTATGCCTTAGGTCGAGATTACCATAAGTTATTGAAAAGACGGTTAAAGTTACTTGCCGACCGTATTTTAGCTTATTGCCGTGAATTTTCAGGAATGACACTTGCAGATGGTATGACGGTCGATGACCTAAATTTTAGGCCTTTTGTCGATTCCGCACCGATCTTAGAGCGACCATTAGCAGTTAAAGCCGGTTTAGGCTGGACAGGGAAGCATTCGCTCGTATTGAATCGTGAATCGGGATCTTGGTTCTTTCTTGGTGAATTGTTGATCAACTTACCTATTCCCATTGATCATCCCGTAGAAGAAGCTTGTGGCCGCTGCGTGGCTTGCATGACGACTTGCCCTACAGGCGCTATCGTCGAGCCTTACACTGTAGATGCAAGACGCTGCATTTCTTATCTTACTATCGAGCTCGATAGCGCTATACCAGAAGAATTCAGACCCTTGATGGGAAATCGTATCTATGGTTGTGATGATTGCCAGCTCATTTGCCCGTGGAACCGCTTTTCACAACTCACTGATGAAGATGATTTCAGCCCAAGGCAGGCACTACATACGCCAAAGCTTCTTGACCTGTTTTCATGGAACGAAGAAAAATTTTTGAGGATAACGGAAGGATCTGCGATCCGTCGAATTGGTTATATTAAATGGCTACGTAATATTAGCGTAGCGTTAGGTAATGCCCCCTATCAAGATAGCATTGTACTCGCTTTACAAAACCGGCTTGGTATTAATAGTATGTTGGATGAGCACTTTCAGTGGGCAATACAACAACAACTTAGTCGCCGTAACGAAAACCAAGTGACTATTCATACTTCACAGCAAAAACGCCTTGTACGAGCCATTACTAAAGGTTTACCTCGTGATGCTTAAAAAAAAAGCTGATATATATGTAGGATAAAGAATTGTCAAATTAATGTGAATAAAATAAAAAACTGCTTTGCTGACAATAGGTAAAGAATTTACAAGCCGTGCTTACCACATTTTCGAAAAATATCCCCACCCACTAAAAATCAATAAGTTAGATAACCACATTTTAGCTATGTTGATTGAATAAGATTGAAATAAGTGACATCTCAGCCTGTGGATAACTCTGTGTAATAAGTTATTTCAAATAGCAATAAATGCAGGTGAAAATATAATAGGTTGTGGATAACTTTTGCATACTGCATTAACAGTAAAAACAATGATTTTACGTTAAGTAACGACTAAAAAGTTATTAAAAAAGCTAAGTTTCATTAGAAAAGGAACTGAAATCAATAAAATTCAAGTTTTTCGCTTATAATTTAAGTAATGCCCTTTTAAATAAAAAACTGATAGATAGGCCTATTAGCAAGGGGGGGCTATTCTATGGCTACCAGATTATGAATGCAAGTAAAAATCTGAATATGATCCCAAAAAGATCGTCAAAGCCGCACCGATCCTAGATTAAAGGATCACGCTTTGCTAAAAGCAGGCAAATATTGGATTTATAGATGTAAACCATTCTAACCAAAAATGGATGGCTAAGTATTTTTGATTTACTAGAAAGAAATAGAATATTAAGAAAATATTGGAGCGGGAAACGAGACTCGAACTCGCGACCCCGACCTTGGCAAGGTCGTGCTCTACCAACTGAGCTATTCCCGCATTTGGTGGGTACTACTTTGACTTTTGACTAAAACACTAAGAAAGTTTGGAGCGGGAAACGAGACTCGAACTCGCGACCCCGACCTTGGCAAGGTCGTGCTCTACCAACTGAGCTATTCCCGCATCACGAAAATAGTGCTTTAGCTAAAATACCAAAAAAATTTGGAGCGGGAAACGAGACTCGAACTCGCGACCCCGACCTTGGCAAGGTCGTGCTCTACCAACTGAGCTATTCCCGCATCGCCATTTTTGGGTATTTTACGTACCGATTCAATCATAAAAACTTCATCGGTACGGGGAGCGCATTATACGAAAAATTCAGAGACTAGCAAGCCCTTGCGCTCAAATTTTTTATTTTTTTGTTCATATGTCGACAAAATAATCATAATGATTGTTTTATCAACAAACGTTGTAAAAATCTGATTTCAATACATTAACATTGGTAACTTACTCAACGATAATGCGTATTTTTACATTGTTCTCAAATACTGCAATCACGCTTTTTCCACTCCTTTAGAGCACACTCATCAAATGCAATATTAAATATCATCAATGTTCACTCTTATTCGTTTAGCAGTTTTTTTAAGCGATTGCGCACTACTGCTAGAGTAGTGAATGACAAACGTAATGTAATATGTAATACAACGTGATCTTTAGACACAAAAAACCGCCTCAAGGGCGGCATATTCATTAATTCAATCTTTAATAAATGTCTCTCGATAATAAGCCAGTTCTGCGACTGACTCACGAATATCATCAAGAGCTTGGTGAGTATTTTTCTTAGTAAAACCCGCTAAAATTTCAGGTTTCCAGCGGCGAGCAAGCTCTTTTAGCGTACTAACATCAAGGTAACGATAGTGAAAATAGCGTTCTAATTCAGGCATATAATTAAATAGAAAACGCCTATCTTGCCCAACACTATTACCACAAATTGGAGATGCTCCCTGAGGAACCCATTGCTCTAAAAACGCAATAGTAGCCAGCTCAGCTTCACGATCACTGATCGTGCTTTTGCGTACACGTTCAACTAAGCCACTGTTGGTGTGAGTATTCACATTCCATTCATCCATTAATGCGAGTTGTTCATCTGTTTGGTGTACTGCAATTACTGGGCCTTCTGCTAAAATATTAAGGTGGCTATCTGTTACAATAGTCGCAATTTCAATAATGCGATCACGAACGGGATCAAGCCCGGTCATTTCTAAATCGATCCAAATTAAATTATTCTCATTCTTTTGCATGATATACCCTAACTGCATTCTATGAAGTTAAGGTATGATAACACTCTTCATGTCTTAACAATAAGCATGAGTGATAATCTAATGACAGCCAAATAGTGAAGAGAGGACAGGTGGCTAAACAGAAACTTTCGAAAGGCCAGCAACGCCGCGTTCAAGAAAATCATCAAAAAAGACTGAAAAAACAAAAAGCAGTCGAAATTGATGATAGCCAATTAGGTGAAGCCCAAGAAGGCTTGGTGATTAGCCGCTTTGGCCAACATGCGGACATTGAGGCGCAAAATGGCACAATACAGCGCTGTAATTTGCGTAGAACGATTTCATCTATCGTCACTGGGGATAACGTAGTATGGCGCCCTGCCCTAAATACACAAACAGATATTAAAGTTAATGGTATTGTCGAGGCCGTTCATGAGCGTCATTCCGTATTAACTCGCCCTGATTACTATGATGGCTTAAAGCCTATTGCCGCAAATATCGACCAAATCGTTGTTGTTTCTGCCATTTTACCCGAGCTCTCACTCAATATTATCGATCGCTATCTTGTTGCCTGTGAAACCATCGGTATTCAACCTATTATTGTTTTAAATAAGGTGGATTTACTGGATGAAGAAAACCGCGAGTGGATTAGCGGCTTGATGACTATCTATAGTGATATTGGCTATCAAGTTCTTGAAGTTTCTAGTCATACTAATGAAGGAATGGAAGCACTCACTAACACACTGGCTGGGAAAGTTTCCGTATTTGTCGGCCAATCCGGTGTTGGTAAATCCAGCTTGCTCAACACATTGCTTCCACATACTGAAGAAGCCATTCTCGTTAACGAGGTTTCTGACAACTCAGGACTGGGGCAACATACCACAACAACAGCCCGTTTATATCACTTCCCACTTGGGGGCGATGTGATTGACTCCCCAGGTGTTCGCGAGTTTGGTTTGTGGCATTTGACAACGGAACAAGTGACGAAAGGATTTGTCGAATTTAAAGATTATCTCGGCGGTTGTAAATTCCGCGATTGTAAACATTTAGATGATCCGGGTTGTTTGTTGCGTGAAGCGGTGGAAACCGGAAAAATTGCTGAATCTCGCTTTGAAAATTACCACCGTATCTTAGAGAGTATGGAGCAGGTGAAACCCCGTGGTAATTTTACAGCAAAAGACAAGTAAAGTTAGTGAGTGCTCACAACATTACTATACGCTGACTCTAATTTACTCAAAATAGTTCAAACTGTAACTAAGTGGCAAAGTTAGCCTTGGATACATGTCTTCATACATGGCTGGGATAACAAAATGCAGTCAATGATATAACGGTTTGGTATCTCATGAACAAACTAGGTACAATAGCTGCCCTTTTGCTAACTTACCTTTAAAAATCAGAGGTTAATGTGCTCGATAAAATTAAAATCCGTTTGCAATATATACTGCCAAAACAAGCTCTTACGCAATTTGCAGGCTGGTTTGCTAGTAAGAATGCAGGTTTTATGACGCAATGGGCAATTAAACTTTTCGCTAAAGCCTATAAAGTCAATATGAACGAAGCGCAAAAAAGCGAATTTACGGCTTATGCCTCTTTCAATGACTTTTTTATTCGCTTACTAAAAGAAGAAGCTCGTCCAATCGTTGAAAAAGACCACCAACTTGCTCAACCCGCAGATGGTGCTGTCAGCCAACTCGGTTCAATCGATGATGGCCTTATTTTTCAAGCTAAAGGCCACAGCTATACTGTTGAAGCTTTGCTTGCGGGGCAATATCAATTAGCGGAACGCTTTCGGGGTGGTGAATTTATCACGACATACCTTTCACC
Source organism: Providencia sp. Me31A (assembly GCF_050487165.1). Lineage (NCBI taxonomy): Bacteria > Pseudomonadati > Pseudomonadota > Gammaproteobacteria > Enterobacterales > Morganellaceae > Providencia > Providencia sp. Me31A. The sequence goes on along the minus strand of NZ_JBKQGZ010000009.1, from coordinate 71,428 downwards.
AAGTGATTATCACCGCGTACATATGCCATGTGATGGCTTACTTAAAGAAATGATCTACGTGCCGGGTGACCTATTTTCAGTAAATCCGTTAACAGCACAAAATGTACCGAATTTATTTGCTCGTAATGAGCGCTTGATTTGTGTTTTCGATACCCCTGTCGGCTTGATGGTGCAGATCCTTGTCGGTGCAACAATCGTCGGTAGCATTGATACTGTGTGGAGCGGTTGTGTAAACAGCTCTCGTGAAGGCGTCATAAAACGCTGGGTTTATCCTGAATTAGATAGTGAAGGTGCCGTTTTCTTGAAAAAAGGTGAAGAAATGGGCCTGTTTAAGCTCGGATCAACCGTGATTAACCTGTTCGAAGCGAATAAAGTAATATTTAATCCGTCACTTATCCCAGGCTACGCAACGCGTATGGGGGAATTGCTCGCACAAACGATGACGGAAAATGCAACAACCGAGTCAGTCGAAATTTAATTTATTCATTTTCCTTAAAGGAGCTCCTCACTGTGCGCTTGATTATCAGTTTTTTTCTTAGCCTGTTAATCGTTTTTTCTTCATTTGCGGCGTCTATAGGAACGCAAGATGAGGCACAGATTAAGCAGGAGCTCAAACAGCTAGAATCGAGTACCAACCCGAAAGATGCCGAGATAGCCCAAGCATTACAAGGCGCGCTAAATTGGATGAGTGAAACGCGTGAATCTGAAGGAAAAGCGAAGTCTTACCAACAAGCAATTGATAACTTCCCTAAAATTATCAAAGAACTCAGACAAAAACTACTCAAAGAAAATGATGAACCGAGCAGCATTCCTGTTGGGATCAGTTTGGGTGAGCTAGAGCAGCGTATTATCCAACTTAGTAGCCAACTTCTTGACCAAAGCCGCCTAATTCAACAAGAGCAAGACAAAGGTCGAGAAATCAGTGAATCATTAAATGTGCTGCCCCAGCAGCTTTCAGAAGCCAGACGCCTACTTTCCGAAGCAACCTCACGTTTTCAGTCACTCAGTACGCCTTCAACTCCGTTATCCGATGCCCAATATGCATTGGCCCAAGCCGAAGTAAGTGCTCGCAAATCGGCCGTTAATGAATTAGAAATGGCGCAGTTATCCGCCAATAACCGCCAAGAGATTTCCCGCCTCACACTTGAGCTATATAAAAAGCGTCATCAACGCATGGAGCTTGAGCTACAAAATTTACGTGATTTCCAAAATACCCAGCGTCAGCAGAAAGCCATTTTGGCATTAGAACACACGGAAATGTTGGCAGCACAAGGCGAATTAACGCCATTCTTAACCGAACAGCTGGATATTAACCGTAAAATGTCGCAGGAGCTAACGGCTCAAGCACAGCGCATGAGCGCGATAACCACCAGCCAAACTGAAATTTCAACCAGTATTCGTGATGCTCGCCAAGCCCTGACCACCATTCGTGAGCAAGCGCAGTGGATCAGTAGCTCAAGTACTCTAGGGGAAGCGCTCAGAACGCAGCTTTCGCGATTACCTGATATCCCTAAAAGCCAGCAACTTGACCGTGAAATGGCTGATTTACGCGTTCAACGTTTAAATTATGAAGATAGCCTAGATAGACTCAGTAAAATAGATACAAGCGAGCAAGAAACCGAACATGAGCTTAATGCAACTCAAGTACAAGTTTATCAGTCATTGATTAAAACTCGCCGCGAGCTGTTAACCTCATTAATTTCAGGCCTTGATGCCGAAATGCTTGAGCTAACTAAATTAAATGTTGCCACTGGGCAACTAACGGATGCATTAAAAGAAGTCAAAGACGCCTCCAACCGTTATCTGTTCTGGGTTGCGGATGTACCGCCAATCAGTATCAGTTATCCTGTTCTGCTCGTAACGGATATTACCCAGCTACTTTCGCTAGATACTTTATCCCAACTTGCTGGCGCGTTGGGTGTCATGGTCACGACACAAGATACTTTCTTATACCTCCTAGGTTCGATTGCTCTCGTCATTTTCAGTATTAGCACACGTAGGCACTACCAAGCATTTCTTGATCGCTCTAGCTTGCGTATTGGTAAAGTCACACAGGATCGCTTTTATTTAACCATTCGAACTATTTTTTGGTCGATTATTGTAGCGCTACCCTTGCCAATGATGTGGTCAGCTATAGGTTATGGATTACAAAGCGCGTGGCAATACCCAATGGCTGCCGCAATTGGTTTTGGTGTGAGTGCGACAACACCACTTTTATGGTTGTTTATGATCAGTGAGACCTTTTCTCGTCCTACTGGTTTATTTATTTCCCATTTTGGTTGGGATAAAGACGCAGTCAAACGCGCTATGCGCTATTACCGTATGGCCATCTTTGTTATCGTCCCACTGGTCATGGCGATTATCACCTTTGAACATTATAGTGACCGTGAGTTTGCTGCCACAGTCGGTCGTGCATGCTTCATCTTTTTATGCATAGCACTAAGCTTAATTACCAATAACTTGCGCCGTTCACAGATCCCTTTATATTTAGATAGGCATGGATCAGGGGAGAATATCGTTAACAAAGCGCTGTGGTGGATGATACTACTCGCCCCTATCGCAGCGGCATTCTTTTCTATCTTAGGCTATTTTTCAACCTCCCAAGCACTACTTGCCCGCTTAGAAACCTCTGTCGCGATTTGGTTTGTGATCCTAATTATTTACCACACCATTCGCCGATGGATGTCCATGCAACGACGAAAATTGGCTTTTGAACGAGCCAAACAGCGTCGTGCAGAAATTTTGGCGCAACGCGCTAAAGGTGAAGATGATAACCAACAAACGAATGCGAGTAGCGAAGGGAATATTGATATCGAAGAACAGGTTATTGACCTTGATGCTATCAGTACCCAGTCTGTTGGCTTAGTACGCTCAATTTTAACCATGATTGCATTAGTATCACTAATTTGGTTATGGTCTGAGCTGCATACTGCATTTTCTTTCCTTGAAAATATTCGTTTATGGGATGTGACCTCCACGGTCAATGGTATTGATACTATTCAGCCCATCACGATGGGGTCAATATTCATTGCAATATTAACGATTATTGTAACGGCACAACTGGTTCGCAATCTCCCTGCTCTGCTAGAGCTTGCCGTCTTACAACATTTAGACTTAACACCGGGTACAGGTTATGCGATTAGCACGCTAACCAAATATGGTATTACGCTGATTGGCACCATTGTTGGCTTCTCAATGTTAGGTATTGATTGGTCTAAACTTCAGTGGCTAATTGCCGCAATGGGGGTTGGACTTGGTTTTGGTTTACAAGAAATTTTTGCCAATATTATTTCTGGGTTGATGATCTTATTCGAAAAACCGATCCGTATTGGTGATACCGTCACTATCCGTAACTTAACGGGCAGTATTACTAAAATCAATACTCGAGCGACAACACTCACCGATTGGGATAGAAAAGAAATCATTGTGCCAAATAAGGCGTTTATTACTGAGCAATTTATTAACTGGTCGCTGTCGGACACAATCACGCGTATCGTGATGACGATCCCTGCGCCATCAGATGCCAATAGTGAACTTGTGACAGACACTATTTTACGTGCCGCTAAACGCTCTACGATGATTTTAGATAACCCAGCAGCGGAAGTTTATCTTGTGGATATCCAACAAGGTATTCAAATATTTGAATTACGTGTTTACGCCGCAGAAATGGGACACCGTTTACCGGCTCGTCACGAAATTCACCAAAATATTTTAGCTTCCTTTGCAGAACAAGGTATTACATTACCATTCCCACCATTTCAAGCTAGGGTTGATGTCCGTGATAATTCACTACAAAGTGCAACAAATAACTTGTCTGGGCGTAATCCTAACCGTAAAACAGGGGAGCTATAGACGGTAATTATGTTGCCCCCTTCAACTCCACAAGATGAATTAATTAAGTTAAGGGTCGCCCAACTGGAACGCGTTGGGTCGATTTTATTCTTTCTTATTCCATTAATTATTTTGTTAATTATTGGGAAGGCATTTGCCTTTAATACTCTTTATCTATGGCAGGGCTACTGCCTGATGTACATCATTAGCTTTCGGATGGTCATCACTAAGTTATCATCAAAACAGCTGAAATTGGCGGTTCGCCAAGGATGGAGTTTCTATCGGGTTTGTTGGTGCTATCTGATATTATCTGTCACGATATTTGCGGGACACGCCATTGTATCCCGCGTCTTTGCTTAGCTTGCTTTGAAGCCGTATGATTTGATATAGCCATCTGCCAGCTTTTGCGCTTGCTGTAACTCGTCAGGGGTTAATTGTTCGGTAATTTTTTCTTTAAGTCGACGGCTCTCTGAGTTGCCACTATAAACCGCTGTTGCTAGCCATGCATAAGCTTGCTGTAGGTTTTTCTTGACCCCACGCCCCTCTGAGTACATCACCCCCAAGCGGTCTTGGGATTTGGCATCTTTCTGTTTGGCTGCTTTCCTAAACCAAAATACAGCCTTTTCATCATCTAAATCAACACCACTGCCTATAGAATACATTTGGCCAATGCTGAATTGCGCGATGACGTTACCACTTTGGGCCGCTTTTCTAAACCAAAAAGCCGCTTTTTCTAAGTTTTGGGTAACTCCTAAGCCTTGCGCATACATCATGGCCATATTGGTTTCTGCACGAGTATCACCCTGTGCAGCCGCTTGTTCATACCATAACATGGCTTTATCATAGTCTCGGCGGACACCAAAACCATTGACAAACATAGTGCCTAGCCTAAATTGTGCATCAGAGTTTCCTTGGTTTCCTGCTTTAATGAACCACTCTGCGGCAATCTTTGAGTCTTGGGAAACTCCATGACCTTTAAAATACCGCTCCCCAAGCTGAAATTGCGCTAATGGATCGCCTTTTTGAGCTAATTGCGTGATTTGCTCAATTGTCGGTTCTTGTGTCGAAGCAGCAGGAGCGGGAACCTCGGCTGGTGTCGCAATTAATACTGAACTATAAAAAATAGAACCTAACAACAGTGCTACCGCAATTTTTTTCATACGAAGAAACCCTCAACAGTGCAATATACTGACTGTGAAAACAGTACTATCCATTAATATTGACCCAATACTCTATTATCTTAGTGTAAATTTACTTTTTGTTAGAAAAAATAGGAAAATTGACCTAATTTACTTAAAAAGCACATTTCGCTGTATTTTTATCACTTTTTTCTTTTTCTAGGCAATTAGCAATAAAAAGCTAAGTAAACTCATGCTCACCTAGCCTATTAAATATTAAGTCCACACAACACTATGCATTATTTAAATATTTTTCCCGCAGATAACGAGCAACTGCATCATCACCATTGGAACCAATCACTTCCATACTTGGCAATGCATCTTTCAGCAACTGGTGCGCATTTTGCATAATGCAGCCCTTACCCGCGATAGTCAGCATTTCTTTGTCATTCATACCATCACCAAAAGCAATACAATCACTCGCATCATAACCATGTAATGCGGCAACTTGTTGTAAAGCCTCGCCTTTCGAAACAGCACCTGCCATTACCTCAAGGCAGCTACGCAGAGAAAACGTGACATTGACCTTATCTTGCCAACGGTTTTGAATGCGTTGCTGTAGATCTACAAGCAGGTCATGATCTTCACTGGTATAATAAACCTTACATACTTCTGACGTTTTAAATTCATGGCGATCAAAAAGCTGATAATTAAACACTGACTCTTTGAAAAACTCTTTCTGTTCAGGGCTTTCCCGGTTAATAAACCAATCGTCCCCATGATAGTAGTTAGTAATAAGGTCTGGATTATCAAACTCCATTAAACACAGATCATGGGCGATTTGTGGGTCTACATTGTGTTCAAAAATAAGTTCACCATGCGTATTATGAATACGAGCACCGTTTGATGTGATCATATAGGCATCGATACCCAAACCATCACGGATCTGGGCAACATCCACATGATGACGCCCTGTTGCAAACACGAAACGCACATTTTGTGTTGCAACTAGCTGTTTTAATGTGTCTTTTGTATAAGACGTTAAATCATGATTGGGAGATAACAGTGTCCCATCCAAATCGGAAGCAACTACAGGATATTTCATATTCAAACCTTAACTAATACTGCTCAAAAAAATCACAGATGGCATTGAGCGCCATCGCTCTTAGCGCATCCACTTCAAATAGGATTTCATGGTGTGCCCCTTCAATAATGAGGGGTAATTTTTCTTCTCTTCCTATTTGCACTTTTTGCCTATTTTGACAAAAAGCTCGTAGCTCTTTATTACTGACCACTTTTTCTTCGCTGGCTTCCAATACCATTAGTGGCACATCAATTTCTCCCGCTTTCGCAATTAGCTCGTCACCAATCATAAAACTTTCACGCAGCCAGTGATAAGTCGGCCCACCAAGACGTAATTCGGGATAATCTGCATAGTAACGCAAATAACGCCGATAACGCTCTGAGCTATGCGTTAATACATTGATTAAATAAGGTAAAGGCTGCCACTTACCTGTTGAAGCGGCATAATCATTACGCACACTTTCACGAGACTCCGCCCTATCCACGATAAAGCTTGCCATCCAACGAGGCATAGGTAAGTTAATTCCAATCATCGGTGCACATAACGTTGCAGCGTCGAATGTCACACTATCTCGCAATAAATACCCAGCAAGGATCGCACTCCCCATAGAGTGGCCAACTGCATAACACTTAGGGTAATGGCGATATTTAACTTCTAGCTCAATAAACTTTTCAAAATCATCAATATAGTCAGTAAATTTTTCAACGTGACCTTTTTGAGTATCCGCCAGCATGCGGCCTGATCGCCCTTGCCCACGATGATCAATGATGAACACATCGTAACCTAAATGATAAAAATCATAGGCCACCTCAGGGTATTTCACATAGCTTTCACTACGTCCCGGTGAAATTACTATCGCTTTATGGTGGGTGGAATGTACGAAGCGCACATAATGAATTGGAATATCGTCAACACCAAGAAAGTAAGACTCTTCACGGCATTGCCAAAAATCTAAAAGCGGGCCATTGGTAAAAGCAGAAAATTGAGTTTCTCGATTCAGCCAACTCTCTTTTAGGTTTTCAGACGTCATCCTGTCGTTTCCTTATGTATTCATTCATAACCTTCAAGATGATCTCGGATCAGCGTCATAAAGGCTTCACCAAAACGTTCAAGCTTGCGTTCACCCACACCATTAATTAACAGCAACTCGACAGATGATGTTGGTGTATGTTCTGCCATTTCAATAAGCGTTGCATCATTAAATACCACAAATGGTGGGATGTTTTCTTCATCTGCTATCGATTTACGTAGCTTGCGCAGCTTAGCAAATAGCTTTTTATCATAATTGCCATGATAAATTTTGTTTTGTTGATTACGGCTTTTTGCCACTAAAACGCGTGGTACAGCAAGTTGTAATGCGGCTTCCCCACGTAATATCGGTCGTGCAGCTTCTGTTAATTGCAATGCCGAAAAATGGGTAATATTCTGGGTGATCATACCTAAATGAATCAGCTGACGGAGTACACTGACCCAATATTCATTGGTTTGTTCTTTACCAATACCATAAACTGGCAGCTTGTCATGACCTAAATCCCGTATCCGCTGATTGTTTGCTCCTCGCAGTACTTCAACAATATAGCCGATACCAAAACGCTGACCAACACGATAAATGCAAGAAAGCGCTTTTTGCGCATCTATTAATCCATCATATTGCTTTGGTGGGTCTAGGCAAATATCGCAGTTACCGCAAGGTTGCTGGCGATTTTCGCCAAAGTAATTCAATAACACTAAACGACGGCAAGTCTGAGCTTCTGCAAAAGCGGCAATGGCATTTAGTTTATGACGTTCGATATCCTGTTGCATACCCATGGGTTTTTCTTCAAGGCAACGACGTAGCCACGCCATATCCGCAGGGTCATAAAATAAAATAGCCTCGGCTTCTACGCCATCACGGCCCGCACGGCCAGTTTCCTGATAATAGGCTTCAATATTACGGGGGATATCAAAGTGCGCCACAAACCGGACGTTTGATTTGTTAATCCCCATACCAAAAGCCACTGTTGCAACAACCACTTGCAGGTTATCTTTTAAAAATGCGTCTTGTACCCATTCCCGCTGAGAAACGTCTAACCCCGCATGGTATGCTGCTACACTTAAACCGCGTTTTTGTAAACGTTCTGTGGTTTCTTCCACTTTATTGCGGCTATTACAATAGACAATACCCGCTTTGCCTTTTTGCCCTTTAATGAAAAACCAAAGTTGATCTAAAGGTTTATATTTTTCGACTAAAGTATAACGAATATTCGGCCTATCAAAGCTACTGACATGAATCAACGGGTCATGCAATTCCAATAAGCGAATAATATCTGCACGTGTTGTTTCATCAGCCGTCGCCGTTAATGCCATTACAGGCACATCCGGTAAAGACTGTCTTAGTTGGCCTAATGCGCGGTATTCAGGGCGAAAATCATGCCCCCATTGGGAAATACAGTGTGCTTCATCAACAGCCAGTAAACTAATATTCCAACTAGATAATTGACTTAAAAAATAATCTGTTAAGAGCCGTTCTGGTGCAACATACAACAGTTTAATTTCACCATTGTCGCATGACGCCATGATTTGGCGTTGTTCTTGTGGAGTTTGGGATGAATTTATACAAGCTGCACCAACACCATGTAGCCTTAGTTGATCTACTTGGTCTTTCATCAACGAAATTAATGGCGAAACCACCAACGTGATACCTTCTTTCACCAGCGCGGGGACTTGGTAACATAATGATTTCCCCCCTCCTGTTGGCATCAATACTAAGCAATCTCGGTTATCCAAAATTGCCCCAATGACCTCATCTTGTCCTGGGCGAAATGATTGATAACCAAATGTGCTATTGAGCACATTCTCAGCCATTGAAAGTTGGTTAATGACGCAAGCTGTGGACACAAACTTCCTCAATCTATAAAACAAGTCGCTGCCCAAATGAGCAGCGAGGTATGAAATTAATTTCTTTCGATATGTTATGTTGGTTTACAACATATCATTTAGCATAACACCGATACCAAAACGCGTTTGGCGATAATTGTAGTCTATCATCGACTCACCATATCCACTAAACAACTGGGTATAAAAACGCACATGTTTACTAATCGGATAGCTCCAACCCAGCTCTGCGCCACCATAACCACTATTCCAATTATAACGGCCTGTCGTTGTAAACACGCTATCACCCAGTGCATAACCGACTTTTAAGCGATAATACCCCATATATTTAGTGATATCTGAATTATCATCACTACCTTCACTTTCATGTATACGGTACCAAGGCTTCAGATCAACTTGCCAATTACCATTTTGTGCCATTGCTCGTGCATAAATACGATTCCAACTTCGAGAAGTTGGGTCTGAACGACCATTTGATTCGTGATTAAAACCAGTTTCTAATTCACGTAATGTCCAACCACCGAATTGGTAATCCGTCAGCCATCCGACAAAAACTTGAGGTTCATAATTGGTTTCACGAAAAGGGGATGACTCTTTTTTGTTGCTAAGCTGCCACCAAGAACGTTGTGTATAAGAAACAGCCAGAATCGAGTCTTCGCCCGCAATACCTGCCCACAAAGGAAACGCAAGACTTAATTGAAATTTAACTTCGTCCTTTAACGCATCATCACCCCAACTGTAGCTAGAAATCGCTTGTTTATTAATCGATGATGTATACGTATAAATAATATAATTTGATTCATACGGATACAAAACAAAGGGGTTATCATAATTTTGCAGCAACCCTGAAATAATACTCCCACGAATTGGTGTGTTATTATTTACTACTTGATTTTCATGAGATTCAGTTTCATTCGCCAACAAAGAAGTAGACCAAAAACAGAGCACAGCGCTCAATAACACTGGTAAAGCACGCATTAGTCATTCCTATTTTCAATAGCGCCAAAAAAAAGTTTGTCCTATTTTACACACAAAATACGCTAAGTGCTGAAAGATTATTCATCTGTTTGTTAGAGACATAAATTACACACAGTGTTAACGTATCATTTACATCTATATTTACAGTTTTGTTTAACGGATGAACGTGATGAATGACCGTACTTATACCTTAGAAGAAGCCTGCGAACTAATGAGCCATGCCTTCATCTACAAAATGCCTTTTAACCAATTACTTGGCATCGAACTATTCAATATAAATGATGACTTTGTCCAACTCACAATCGAAAATCGCCAACAACTAATTGGTAACTTTACCCAAAATATCCTCCATGGTGGTGTGATAGCCTCTATTTTAGATGTTGCAGGGGGAATGGTATGTATAAACCGTATTTTACAGCGCATAAATCCGCTAACACATAGTGAAATTGTCGACAAAATGTCTCGTATGGGTACAATTGATCTCCGTGTCGACTATTTACGCCCCGGTCGAGGCGAAATGTTTACAGCCAGTGCAAGCTTGTTAAGAGACGGTAATAAAATCGCGGTGACTCGCTGTGAACTACATAATGAAAATAATCAGCATATTGCAACAGCGACAGCGACTTACCTAGTGGGATAATCCTTTCCTATAAATAATTAGTTACCTAGGAAACGAATAACTTGTAAAAAAACCTGAGCAATGTCACATTAGTGGTGTCAAAAATCGAGCCGTACAAATTACGGCTCGGTACCCCTGTTAAGTTTCTTTTAGTGTTTAATTCAATTTCAGAGCCAACAATGAGCCAGCAGAATACTACCAAAGGCGTGTTATGTGCCTTAGGCGCCTATTTTATTTGGGGTGTCGCACCAATTTATTTTAAAAGCATTCAAGAAGTGCCCGCAGAAGAAATCCTGACTCATCGTATCATTTGGTCATTTTTCTTTATGATTTTATTGTTAACAGTCTCTCGGCACTGGAATTATGTTCGCCAAGTACTGAAGCAACCCAAAAAAATATTAGTTCTTGGCGTCACTGCAACGACAATTGCTTGTAACTGGTTAATTTATATTTGGGCTGTTAATAATGGCTATATGCTACAGGCTAGCCTAGGTTATTTTATCAATCCTTTGGTTAACGTATTGTTTGGCATGCTATTTTTACAGGAACGCTTCCGGCGTATGCAATGGGTTGCTGTCGGTTTGGCATTAACTGGCGTATTAATTCAACTTTGGCAATTTGGCTCAGTCCCTGTCATTGGTTTAAGTTTAGCTGTGACGTTTGCCACTTATGGTTTACTGCGTAAAAAGCTCGGTGTCGATGCCCAAACAGGCATGACATTCGAAACCTTATGGCTGCTACCTGTTGGTATTATTTTCTTATTATTCTTTGCAGATAGTCCAACCAGTAATATGGCTGCGAATGATTGGCATCTTAATACCCTTTTGATTGCGGCAGGCGTTATTACAACGGTTCCACTATTACTATTTACTGAAGCAGCTAACCATTTGCGGTTATCAACCCTAGGCTTTTTCCAATACATGGGGCCAAGTATTATGTTCTTACTTGCCGTCTTTGTGTATGGCGAAGTGATGACCGCTGAGCTGCTAGTCACTTTTGGCTTTATTTGGGTTGCATTAATTTTATTTACCTTGGACGCTTTATATACCCAGCAAAAATTGAGAAAGAAATAATATGTTCTTTTTTCAGTAACCCCTTATAGCCTATAATTATAACCTATAAATAGTGCAAATTTAAAATACCGACTTTCATTTTATATTTACAATGAAGTCGGTGTTTCATTATATGGAACCTTACACGTTAATTTAATTAATGAAACTTTAGGATTTTAATATTTATTTTAAATAAGCAGACATAGAATAGATCAAATAACAAAACAAAAACCAAAAAAATAATTATTTATCAATATGTTAAGATGCCCCCAATTAGCTTGATTTAATTCTGTAAATGAGTATGATTTAGCTTATCTTAAATCCATTTCAATTAACTCATTTATCCATATAACAACTCTTTGAAATAAAGGCAGTTGTATATTTTTTTTCAATTAATGATTGCTTAATAGGAACTTGGTAATTATATTGTACGCCGCTTGTATTCACCCCAGCGGATGGTGATGGTCCGATTCATCACTGACGTTTCATTAAAGTGCGCACGATGACATTTAATTGATGTCCTGGTGCGAGGTTTTCTGAAATTGAATACGGCGCATAAGTGTTAAATAAAAAATAGTGTAGTGCTATAGCTCAGGTTATATGGCTGCATTTTAGGTTCACTCCGCCTGTGCATTCAGACAGAGTTGAGGTTGTTAAGGGCTTTTGGGAAGGGCTTAAAAATGCAACAGAATACCGTTCAAATGAAACGCGTACTGACCACTCCTGCGTTAGTTTTTTTCGGGCTGGCTTATATGGTGCCTCTCGGAATTTTCACCACCTATGGACAAGTTACTGTATTAAGTGAAGGGCATTTACCCGTCGCTTATTTAATTACATTGGCTGCTGTCTTCTTCACTGCGATGAGTTATTGCAAAATGACTAGCGCTCTCCCTCTTTCTGGGTCTGCGTATTCATATGTGCAAAAAACATTCGGCGGCACGCTTGGCTTTTTAGTGGGTTGGGCACAATTGCTTGACTATCTATTCCTGCCAATTATCAACTACATTGCCATTGGGATCTTTGTTCATGAAGCATTTCCTGATATCCCAATGTACGTCATTATTTGTAGCACCATCACAATCGTTAGCATTATGAATATTTTGGGAATTAAATTAGTTTCCTCAATGAATATGCTGATCATTTTGATGCAGTTTGTGTTTATTGCTGTATTTTTATACTTAAGCTTTAAAACATCATTTGTATTAGATGCGGATACGCTATTGGCTCCGATTACTGTCATGACAGACCAAGTCCCTGGGCTATTTGCAGGTGCGGCTGTATTGTGTTTAGCATTCCTTGGCTTTGATGCGATTTCAACAATGGCGGAAGAAACCAAAGATGCACGCAGCGCATTACCGAAGGCTATCTTATACACAGTGTTTATCGCAGGTACCCTGTTCGTCGTGATATCTTATGGTGCGCACCTCATTTACCCAATGTGGCAGGACTTCATTCCTAACACCGATATTGCGAGCCTTGCGGTTATGAAACAAGTTGGTGGCGCTATGATGGCATCCAGTTTTATCACCGCATATGTTATTGGTGTATTTGCTTCAGCAATGACCTCACAAGCCAGTATTGTGCGGATTTTCTATGCCATGGGTCGTGAAGGGGTATTACCGCGCTCACTGTTTGCTTATTTGCATCCAAGACTCAATACACCAATTTATTCAATCATTTTTGTCGCTGTCGCCTCCTTACTCTCATTGGTTTTATCCCTGAGCATGGTGGCATCAATGATAAGCTTTGGCGCGCTGATTGCGTTCACTTTTGTGAATTTATCCGTCATCAAACATTTCTATATTGATCGTAAAGCTTCATTGGATAATACAAAAGTGCTAACTTGCCTTATTATGCCTTCAATAGGTGTGATCCTAACCTTATGGTTATGGACAAGCTTAGACAGTGAAGCCTTTAAGGTTGGTCTATGCTGGTTGGCTGCGGGTGCTGTTTATCTCACCTTGCTGACCCATGGCTTTACTCGTCGTCCTCCAGCAATTTCTGACGACGAAACTGAGATGATTATTAATTAATTGTCTCATACTTGATAAATAATTACGGGGGAGCGTTTGCCTTCCCCTTTGTTTTTTTAGCGCTGATGCTTTAAAGCAACACGAATACAGACGGTTTACCATGAATAATACATTTGCAGATGTTATTTATTTTAACGGCTATATTTATACAGCTGATAGCCAAAATCGCGTGGTTGATGCGATAGCAATCCTCGACGGTTATATTCTCGCGACGGGCACCTCTGCTGAACTTCACCAGTATGTAGGGCCAGAAACAGAAAGCATCGACCTAGAAGGTAAAATGATGATGCCTGGCATCATTGATGGTCATATGCACCCATTTTGGGGCGGCATTCAGCTTTTTGGCTGCCATTTGAATTATGAATCTTTAACAATCAATCAAATCCTAGAGCGTGTACAAGATCATTTAGATAAAGACCCTCGTACAGGTGAAAATGATTGGCTGAAAGTAACCGCTTGGCTGCGTCAGGGCATGATCCCTGCGGGTATTGATATGTACCGTGAAGACATGGACAAGCTGAATACAAAACGCCCTGTCGTATTATTCTCAAATGACTGCCACACATTACTTGCTAACAGCCGAGCCCTCGAATTATTGGGTATCACCAAAGAAACCCCTGAACCACCAGATGGTAAAATTGGTAAATACGAAAATGGTGAACTAAACGGAATTTTAGAAGATGCGCCTGCTATGCGTGCCGCCGACAGTATTCCTTCGATTCGTGATGACCAAGCCGTAGAGGTTGCTGAATTAGTACAGAAAGTCCTTAATCAGCAAGGCGTGACTATGGTCATGGATGCACGTGTTTCTGAGCAGCAACTTGAAGCATTCGCACAATTACAACAACGTGGCGACCTAACTATTCGTTTCCAAGCGGCACGGGAAATCACTCCCGATGAAACACCTGATGTGGCTTCCGTTGCTGCGGCTGTTGATAAAGCGGTTGCATTTGCCCAAAAATGGCACCAAGCAGATTGGCTTCCTACTCCTGGGATCGGCTTAAATAACATCAAAATGTTTGTTGATGGTGTTATGCAATTTCCAACGATGACGGCATCTTTACTGCAACCCTATCGTATCAACCAAGGAACTGATGAGGCGCCTAACTGGGTTGAAACAAACAATTACGGCGATCTCTATTTCACGGCAGAGATCCTTGATGAACTGATGGAAAAAATTGCCGCCGCAGGTTATGACCCACACTTGCATACCGTTGGCGAAGGCGCTGTTTCTATCGTTTTAGATGCAATTGAAAAAATGCGTGCCGCACACCCAGAAAAAGATATTCGCCCTGGCCTTGCCCATAATGAATTAGTCCATGCCGACGACTATGCGCGTTTTGCTCGATTAAAAACAATCGCTTGTTTATCTTTCCAATGGGCGGCACCAACACCTGAACTTGCCGCTTTTGAAAAGAAAATGTTAGGTGATGAGCGTTTTGAACAGCTTGAGCCTATCGCTAAATTTGTCGATGCAGGCGCTGTTGTTGCTTTTGGTAGTGACTGGCCAATTGATGATTTTGACGAATGGTATGACTTAAAAGTCGCGGCAACACGCCGTGGCCGTGATATTAATGGGCAAAAAGCGCCAAGACTGGATAACGATCGGGATCTCACTGTTATTGAAGTTTTACGCTCTGCAACGATTGATTCTGCTTATGCACAACACCGTGAAGATGTACTAGGATCGCTAGAAGCAGGAAAATTTGCAGATATGATTGTGCTAGATCGCAATGTATTTGAAATCCCAGCCGATGATATTGAAAATGTAAAAGTATTACGCACAATTATCGGTGGAAAAACCGTTCATATCGCTTAATGCTAATTTAATATTATTTGAATCAATAAATACCCCAATACCTAGAAATAGTATTGGGGTATTTTTATTGGGCTCTTAAAACCAGAAACCTAACAATAAGAAGATAAATTATGGGGGACTAAATCCTCTTGTAAAGTAACGATTAGCTTATTTAAAATAGCGAAAACTGCATTAAAAAATAACTATAACCGACTGTTTTTATGTATTTTTTAATCAAAAAACAATACACTTCAACCAGAAGACTCAATCAGCAAATCACCGCATAATAAATTTTCATATTCTACTCACCAGTTATTACTGTCATGAAAAATATACTTTTAAATTAATGATCAAATAATATAAAAATAGATAATCTAGATTTTAATTACAGGAAAAGGCTTACTAAACTACCCTATTATAAAAAAATGACTAATAATATTTCTTCGTAAAAATAGCGCTTGCAAAAGAAAAAAGTTACAGCTAATATCCGCATCGTTTTATATTCATCAGCTAACTGCAAGGAGGTTTACCATGACAACAATTAATCAAACTCTTTGCAGGCACTCTCTGAAATAGTGACACTCGTTAGTTAACCTATTTTCTTAAATTTGCCTGCTAATCACCTTATTTTTCAATTAAAAATGAGTTAATAGCTTATGGGCAATACCTTACATACTGTGGATCAGCAAGTTAGTTATATCGCCACAGAATCAACATGGATTGAAAGCAAAGCAATCCAACAATTACAAACAACAGCCAGCTTACCTAATATGGTATCCGTTGTCGGCATGCCTGACCTTCACCCAGGTCGTGGATATCCGATTGGCGCCGCATTTTTCTCTACTAAGCGCTTTTATCCTGCGCTGGTTGGCAATGACATCGGTTGTGGGATGGCTTTATTTCAAACCGATATTAAAAAATCGAAGGTTAATCTCGATAAACTCGAAAAGCAACTCTCTGACATGCCAGATCACGCCCCTTTATCATGGCTTGAAGAACATGTTCCAGATGAAATGAAATCACATGACTTTATGTCATCATTAAGTTCTATTGGCGGCGGAAATCATTTTGCAGAATTTCAAGCTGTTGATGAAATATTAGACTCTGAATTATTCAGTATAAGCGGTTTGAATAAGCAACAATTACTGTTGTTAGTTCACAGTGGTTCTCGCGGTTTAGGCCAGTCCATTCTTCGCCAACACGTTGAAAACCATAGTCATGATGGGCTTATTGATAGCTCTAATGATGCAAAAAACTATCTGGAAGCACATCAAAATGCATTGTGCTTTGCTCAACTGAATCGCCAGCTAATCGGCTTACGCATGTTACAGCAGGTAAAGGCAAAAGGTGAAATCACACTCGACCTTAATCATAACTTAGTTGAAGCCTGCAAAATCAATGGTGTAGAAGGATGGATACACCGCAAAGGAGCGACACCCGCAGATCGCGGATTTGTGGTTATACCTGGTTCACGGGGGGATTACAGTTATCTCGTTTCCCCACAACCAAGTGATATAAGTTTGAACTCATTAGCGCATGGCGCTGGCCGTAAGTGGATGCGAACGGAGTGTAAAGGTCGTTTATCCCATAAATATACACCGATTCAATTATCAAGAACGGCACTAGGTAGCCGTGTTATCTGTGCAAACAAACAACTGATTTATGAAGAAGCCCCTCAGTCTTATAAATCAATTAATACAGTGATTGAAAGCATGGTGAATATTGGTGTGATTCAGGTTGTCGCGCGCCTTAAACCTGTTATCACCTACAAAACTAGTGGAGAGTGTTAATGATACTATTACAGTTTTCCTCTGCTCAAGGACCCGAAGAGTGCTGTATTGCAGTAGAAAAAGCACTCGCTTATTTTTTAGAAGAAGCAAAAAAACACCAAGTAACAGTCGATTTATTAGAGTCATTTCCTTCTAAACAAGGGCTAAAATCTGCATTGATTTACCTTGAAGGTGAAGATACAGAAAGATTAGCCCAATCTTGGTGTGGTACAGTTCAATGGCAATGCCAAAGCCCGATTAGGCCGCTTCATAAACGGAAAAATTGGTTTTTGAGTGTCATGCGTTTTTCAGCTATTCAGCCAATTACTGATAGTGAAATTGAGTTTGAGTTTACCAAAGCACAAGGAGCTGGCGGCCAACACGTTAATAAAACTGCATCGGCGGTTAGAGCGAAGCACATTGCCACAGGGATCACCGTTAAGGTTCAATCTGAACGTAGTCAACATGCCAATAAGAAGCTAGCAAAACAGCTGATCCAATGGAAACTCAATGAGTACCAAGAGCAGCAGTTGAGCATGTTAGATAAACAGCGGCACAATTCTCACTATCAAATAGAAAGAGGTAATGCCACTACTGTATTTTCTGGTCAAAAATTTAAGCGGTTAAGCTAAAAAATGCCGCCTCCTTACAATAGGAGGTGGTATAGCATTAACTTCCATAATTTAATGAATGTTAAAATCTCTTTTCATTACCTGTGCAAATAGGGAATTGGTTATATTCATAATTATGGAAAATACCTTTACCAGTAAGCACCCCACTATTTTCTACAGGGAAATAACTCATTAATTCAGTTAATTTTGAATGAATTCCATTTAAATTAATAGCTATGCTATCACCAATGCTTTTTTCACTTAATCTTTTCAGTGCTGATTGCAGCTTTTTTTCGTAATCTACAATGCTAATACCATGTTCGCTACTATAACCAAATTTGTCATTTTCCATTTTAAAAACTCCGATAAAACAAATAAATTCATATTATCTATACTAAAAATTTTAATTTATTTTTAGTATATATTTGAAATTTTCAATTGCATTCCCCTGTGGCTGCATCAATTTTATCAAGTCCGCTTGTGTCAAATTTGATTACTTTACTTAGGCACCTATTACGACAAACGACTCCTTGATTCATTAAAATATTCATATCAACTCCCTCACATAGTATATATATCCAGTACAAATACCACATAACATCTAAAAATAATTTATACAATATATCCAAACATTATATCTACAAGTAATTAGCCTTGAAATTTATATAAAATAAAATTAGCACTGGTTAATTATTATCATGAGTAATACCAAAACCAATAAGCCCAGCATCAATATAATGCTGAGCTTATTGGTTATCTAACTATCTTCGGTAAAAAACTCTAAATATTAAGCTCACAAATTGACCTTTCGATAAGATAATTCTATTCATTAGTAATATAAAATATATTATTATTAAAAAGAGTCTCTTACCAGTACTCTGCATCATTAGAACGAGAAGGTTACTCCTTATCTTATCTACCTTTACCTAAAAAAGTAGCAATATGGTACAACCCATATAGAATATTGCCGCTGTATTAACTCCAGCAAGGATTGATAAAATTATTAACGGCACATATTTCACAAGTAGACTGTTTTTTACCCCCGAGATTCGACACTTTTAGACTAGAGCTATCCTTGCTTGGAAATGCTGACATTTGGTTTCCAAGAGAATATAAATTCTGATCTAATGAGACATTAATTTCAGGTTTTAATGACTCGACTACATAATTTCCTTTAGTTTCAATAACAGATGCCCTCTGTAGGCTTCTCTTTGGTTCTAATTTTTCCAGTGCTTCTACTTTTAATGATTGAAGAGCATCTACTTTTAACTGAGTAACATGCATCTCTGCTTCATGCGATAATTTTAAAAATCTATTTATTGCATTTGTTAGGTTCTGATTATCACGATTATATTGTGCTATTGAGTTAAATATACGACCTCTTAACCCTTGAAAGTTTTCAAAGGCTATATTGTTAAATTCATATTTTTCTGCCGACACATTTTTTAAATTACTTTCTAATGGTGATTGTAAAAATTCTAATGATTGAAGTGATAAGCCTTCATAGTCCAGTTTGAACCTCACATCGCCTGCATTTTCTTTATTATAATCTAGCACTTTACCTAGTTTTTTTATTCTTTTCATTGATTTTGAAGATTCATGACTGATTGAGTCAAAAATCTTATCTAATTTTTTCTCCATAATATTTTTATATTTGTTATCCACCAGCCCAACACTTACCTCTTGAATTTTTTTTACCGCAGCCGCTTTGGAAACTTTGGTCTTTTCAAATAAAACTTTTATTTTTTCATATTCAGACTCCATTCCTTTGACGATTACATCTAATTTAGAATCACGAAGTTTCATATCCATATTAATACTATCCTTATTTTAATGGTCATGTTTGAAATCAGGATGAATATTATTACACAGAGACGAAGATGACTACTTTTTAATTTATATGGTAAAAGTAAAATAATTAAAACAATATATTATATATACTTATTAAATTATTAAATACAGATCAATTACCTTCCTGAAATATTAATAAATAGGAAGGTAATTAATAATTAAAAATCAAATTTACAACTATATATTTTCCAACTTCGCATAAGATGCTACCAGCCACTTAATTCCTTGACCTTGAAAAGCAATTTGCAAACGGCAGTGTTCACCACTTCCTTCCAAGTTAATAATGGTGCCTTCACCAAATTTAGGATGCATCACTCTTTGCCCTAATGCATAACCTGAATCATTTTGGCTAATTGGTGTTCCTAGGCGCTGATGACTAACTGGCCTCGAAACTTGTGCTCTCAAACGTACTTCCTCAACACATTCTACTGGCAGCTCACCAATGAAGCGCGATGGGCGATGATATACTTCTTTACCATACAATCGACGACTTTCTGCGTAAGTGATGGTCAGTTTTTCCATTGCACGCGTGATCCCGACATAAGCTAAGCGACGTTCTTCTTCGAGACGACCGCTTTCATCCATCGACATTTGACTTGGGAACATCCCTTCTTCCATTCCCACGATGAATACAACTGGGAATTCCAATCCTTTTGCTGAATGCAAAGTCATCAATTGCACGGCATCTTGGCTAACATCGGCTTGGCTTTCGCCTGATTCCAGCGCAGCGTGAGATAAAAAGGCCTGTAATGGCATTAAATCTTGGTCTTCATCTTGATAGCTAAAGTCGCGGGTCGCGTTGACTAACTCTTCCAAGTTTTCAATACGCGCTTGGGCTTTTTCACCTTTTTCTTGCTCATACATTGCACGCAAGCCCGAGTCATTAATCACTCTATCCGCTTGAACATGCAATGGCATCTCTTGGGTTTCTTTGGCTAATGCATCGATTAATTCTAAGAAACGTTCAATTGCGGCCGCAGCCCTTCCGCCCAATACTTGCTCGCGAAGTAAGTACTCACAACTTTCCCATAATGTCAGTTGCTGATCCCGCGCTGTTTGGCGAACCGTATCCAATGTTCGATCACCAATCCCACGGGTTGGTGTATTGACCACTCGTTCGAAAGAAGCATCGTCATTACGGTTTGCTATCAGCCTTAAATAAGAAAGCGCATCTTTAATCTCTTGGCGTTCAAAGAAACGTTGCCCACCATAGATACGATAAGGCATAGCCCCTTGAATAAGCGCCTCTTCCAATACACGAGACTGTGCGTTGCTACGGTACAACATGGCACAGTCTTGTAGAGCACCGCCATTTTCATGCCATTGTTTGATACGACCAACAACATAACGCGCTTCATCTAGCTCATTAAACGCACAGTAAAGGGAAATCGGCTCGCCATCGCCACCCTCCGTCCATAAATTTTTACCTAAACGATCGCTATTGTTGGCAATTAAGGCGTTTGCGGCTTTTAATATGTTGTTGGTTGAACGGTAGTTCTGTTCAAGACGGATCGTTTCTGCACCGGGAAAATCGTTGAGGAAACGTTGGATATTTTCCACCTGAGCGCCACGCCAGCCGTAGATTGATTGGTCGTCGTCTCCAACAATCATCACTTTCCCTGTTTCCCCTGCTAATACGCGGACCCATGCGTACTGAATGCTGTTTGTATCTTGAAATTCATCCACTAAAATATTGGTAAAACGCTCACGGTAATGCTGCAAGACATGGGGCTTATTCAGCCACAGTTCATGGGCGCGTAACAATAATTCAGCAAAATCGACTAAGCCTGCACGGTCACAAGCCTCTTGGTAGGCTTGGTACACTTTCAACCATGTGGCTTCCACTGGGTTGCCATAGCTTTCAATATGTTGAGGCCTTAAGCCCTCATCTTTTTTACCGTTGATGTACCACATACCTTGGCGTGGAGGCCATTGTTTTTCATCTAAATTCATTGCCTTAAGTAAACGACGAATCAGACGGTATTGGTCATCACTATCGAGAATTTGAAAATCTTGCGGTAGATTGGCATCCATATAGTGTTGGCGTAATAAACGATGTGCCAATCCATGGAATGTTCCAATCCACATTCCACCTTCACTAGAGCCAATCAATTGATTAATTCTATGGCGCATCTCCGCCGCCGCTTTGTTGGTAAATGTCACGGCCATAATAGAAAATGGGGATGCGTTTTCGACCGCCATCAACCATGCGATTCGATGCACCAGTACACGTGTTTTACCACTTCCTGCACCCGCAAGTACAAGTAAATTGGTACGCGGTGCGGCAACCGCTTCGCGCTGTTTGTCATTAAGACCTTCAAGCAGATAAGAGACGTCCATAGTTACCATCAAAGCAAAACAGTAGCGAAAACCACTGTGAGGTTGTTGACAAAGCGGGATAAAAGCGTGGTTTTCCCACTTTGTGTTATCAGATAAAAATCAATAAATTGATTTTTCTGGTTTATTTTCAAAACCAATTAGGCCTGCTGACAAACATAATATGCTTGTCAGCAGTCTGGCAGTGGCTAACACCACTGTGTTTTTATACAGAAAAATGATTATACCAATGATAAGAGAGAAGCCAACTGAGAAATTTCAACATGTGGCAATAAACGTACATCTTTCTCTTCCATCAGTGTTTTGTGCTCTGGATTGATCCAGCAGGCTTGCATACCGCTTTTGATTGCCCCCTCAACATCTGTTTGAAGGTTATCGCCGACATGTAAAATAAATTGAGGCTCAATGTTTAAACGCTGCGCTGCTAAGCGGTACATATCACAAAATGGTTTTGAACGCCCATCAGGGCCCGCTTTTAGGACAAACTGAAAATATTGCCCGAGTCCACATGCTTTCGGTTCAGCATTGCCATTTGTAATGGCAACTAGCGGTAATTTTTCAGCTAATTTAGCAAGCGTTTGGTGTGTCGATTCCGGTATATCTATTTTATTACGCCAATAAGTAAAGTGCGTCATAACATCATTTGCACCTTGCTCTGCTCTTTCTTTGGAATAACCATAATGGCAAAACATCATCTTAGACGAAAGCCAGCGCCAACGAGAGATATCATGGCAAATATCAGGCTCTTGCTCTTCAACTAATCGACGAAAAGTATAGAGGTCATCATTATCAAAGTGATTAAACTGTGGGTCATATTCACGTACGAAACGTAAAACTTCCTCTTCCGTTTTATCAATAACAGGATGATTGTCGTAAAGCGTATCATCCAAATCAAACGTAATCGCCATAACTGGTGATAGTGGACGGTAAAAATGCATTAGGGTTTCTCCCTCTTTGCTCTCGGATGAGCCACATCATAGACGTTTGCTAGGTGCTGAAAATCAAGGTGCGTGTAGATTTGTGTTGTTGATAAGTTCGCATGACCTAGAAGTTCTTGCACCCCACGTAAATTACCACTTGATTCAAGGATATGTGTCGCAAAAGAGTGGCGTAATTTATGAGGATTAATGTGGCTATTAACCCCTTGTTTAATCCCCCATTGTTCAAAACGTTTTTGCACATTTCGATTCGAAATTCGTTTACCACTTTGAGTTGAGATAAAAACAGCATCATCTTCCGGTTCGTATAGCTCACGCATCTCTAGCCAACGTTGTAGCCAACTTACTGCCGTTTTTCCCATTGGGATTTTACGTTCTTTACTGCCTTTTCCCATCACCCACACTTCACCTGTATTTAAATCTAGATGACGTACATCAAGCCCAACTAGTTCAGATAAACGCAACCCAGCACCATACATGACCTCTAACATGGTACGATCACGCACCACGAGCGGGTCACCGCTGTCCATATTTAATAATTGAGAGACTTCATCAACATCCATATTTTTGGGGAGGCGTTTTTTCGCTTTTGGCGCTTGAATAGCTTTAGCTGGGTTTGCAGGCAAGTTGCCTTGAAGTACCATCCAATCACAAAAACTTCTTAGTGATGACAATCGTAATGCCATACTTGCTGCTTGCAGCCCTGACTTCCGGCTCTTCGCTGCAATATTACGCACCATAGCCACATCAACCTTTTGCCACTCATGGATATGGAGAGAACTTAGCATCTCAACAATTACACTCAATTGATGGCGGTAATTAGCAATAGTCACAGGGCTTAGTCTGCGCTCGACGCGCAGATAACGAAGGAAAGCTTCAATGTGGGTCATCAGCCCTTCAGGCTGAGAAACTACAGGCGTTCTATCCATTGGCATAGTAACCTCGGTAAAATTTGAGCCACTTTTTCCAACATGACGGTTCCCATGCCATGTTGATAATGTTCACGATCTCGGCTAGTAAAAATCACCATCCCAGACTCTCCATGATGACCAAATAAGGAAATTGCCACGGACCCCACATTGAGTGATTCGGGTAACAGTAATTGGATCTCAGGACCATTTAAGCGCCCGAGGTAGTTACGCTTATCACCAAATTTCTGAATTCTTACAGACTCAAAAACACGACGTGAAATAACAAGCTGATGTGCATCTAAAGGCGCAGATAACCGCCAGCTGTCACTAAACAAACGTACAGAAGCGCCTGATAAACCAAGTTTTTTTGCCCAGCGGTTCAACGCTAACAACATGCCTTGTAAGCTTTTTGCTGATGACATATCAATAACAAGCAACAACAACTCATCAAAAAGAACAACATTTTCATGAGCTTGTTCTACCATGAATCGAATATCTTGCTCTAATTCTTTGATTTTTAATCGTTGTCGGTTCATCACAACTTCAGGCAATGAAATGGCTTCCTGCACAGCATGGGGAATTTTTAGTTGCTCAACTAATAGCGGATTGCGAAGAAAAAAGTAAGGATTTTCCTGTAAGTATTGCACCACATCGCGCTCATCAATGGGATTAGCGTGTTCGGTTGCTCTCTCGGTTTTATCCATATATCCCTCTTCGAACATTCAAGACTAAAGTTGGATGACTCCGTCGTAAACATGAGTTGCAGGGCCCGTCATATACAACGGTGAACCAGGCCCCTCCCAAGAAATCTCTAATGATCCCCCCGGTAAATCCACACGTACGCGTTTTGCCAGTAACCCTTGAGTGATGCCAATAGCGACGGCAGCACATGCCCCACTACCACAAGCTTGAGTTTCTCCTGCGCCTCGCTCGTAGACACGCAGACGGATATGATCTGCCCCCACGATTTCCATAAAACCGATATTAGCCCGCTCAGGAAATCGCTCATGACTTTCTAAGGCAGGTCCTAAAACTTCAACCTCTGCGGTGTGAATGCTTTCGACTTGGATGACACAATGTGGATTACCCATTGAAACCACACCACATAACACTGTACGTTCTTGGGCTCGAATTATATACGTTTTTTCTTCTTTAATAGCGCGAAATGGGATTCTCTGTGGCTCAAAATGCGGTTCTCCCATATTAACGCAAACATCATCATTTTCGTTTATGGTTAAAGTCATGCGCCCCGATTGCGTACTCACTTTAATTTTTTGCTTATTCGTTAGCCCTTTAAGTTTTACGAAACGCGCAAAACAACGTGCGCCATTGCCACACTGTGACACTTCGCTGCCATCTGCATTAAAAATGCGGTAGTGAAAATCAAGGTCAGGATCGTAAGGGGCTTCAACTAATAATAATTGATCAAAACCAACCCCTGTATGCCTATCTGCTAGACGGCAAATCATTTCAGGAGAAAAGTAGACATTCTGAGTTACGCCATCGACAACCATGAAATCATTGCCTAAGCCATGCATTTTAGAGAATTGCATTTCACGCTCCATAGCGGCAACTGACTAATTATTGGTTGTCTGTGCAGACTCTTGCTCAGAGTTGCTTTGAGATTCTGTTTGCACATCAGATGCCTGAGTAGGTGCAGCTTTATCTTCTGGTGGAAAATAAAGGGGGCCTTTTAACCCACAGCCGGAAAGGGTAAATAACATAATAAGTGCGCTTAGCCCAACTAAACTTTTTTTCATTCTTTTTCGCCTGTAATACTAACTTTTGACATCTGATATTTTACACAATAACAGGAGTGACTTAGCAAATCACGTCTGTTTATCAAGCATGTTCATATTATATACTCTAGGCTAAATTTAATCTGAAAATTTTGGAATTTTCCTCGTGGATTGCCCTAATCTGCTTTCCCCCCTATAATTTCAAGTAATCATAATTTTAATTAACTTATCGTGAGCAAACAGGAAGTTAACCGTGAATGACAGCGAATTTCACCAGTTAGCAGAAACGCTACTGGGCTCGATTGAAGAGCATTTAGATAATTATGACGGTGACGCAGATATTGATTGTGAAATCAATGGTGGCGTAATGACACTGAGCTTTGAAGATGGCAGCAAAATCATCATTAATAAACAAGAGGCCTTTCACCAAATTTGGCTAGCAACCAAACAAGGTGGATATCATTATGATTATAAACAAGGAAATTGGATTTGTGACCGTTCAGGTCATGAATTTAAACACCAACTAGCACAAGCTATTTCTTTCCAAAGCCAAGAGCCGTTTTCGTTCTAAGCTAATGATAGTTGGTAGCCAAAAACTGCCAGCTATCAGTAATAATGCGCTTGGTGACGCCCTGATTGGCTTAAAGACATATCATGGTCTCCCTCACCATCATCTTCAGCCGTAAATGGCCATGTCGCACCAGAAAATGCAACAACTTGGTTTTTACCATTATGATTAATGATTTGATAAAACTGAGGCAAATTAAAATTGATAAAATTCGCACCGTAAGTAAAACGGTCGTGAGAAGATGAATAGAACTTACTAACATCCCGTACCAAATCTTCTTTCGAGCCTTCACAATCAGAGTAAATTTCTACTCGATTAGCCTCGTCTAATACATAGATATTAAAACCAGTATTGTCGGGTGTATTTTCAAAGAAAAACTGCACAATGCCTTCGCTCGCATATCCGTCAACAACCGCAGGTAAATGCTTCTCACTTTTTGCTTGCAGTTTTACCGGCCAACCATGCAGCTTGTTATGGGAAATTGCACCATAGAACTCAACCGCATTTTCCAACTTTTGCACGGATACGTTTAAGCGTTCAAAGAACAATCCCCATGTTTGTCCTGCGATACGTAATGCTTTAAATCGACCTGGATCATGGCGGTTGCTTGATAGGCGTAATTCAACACATTCAGACACTAATTGCTGCACACGAGTCCGTATAAGCCCTCGTAGGTGCTCACTATAGCAAAAGACTTCTACGGCCTCTGGAGGTGCTGCATCTTGATGCATCTTACCTAAAATCGTTTTTAGCGCTTCTAACATGCACTGCTCGCCACTGAAATGTAAGGTTCTTACTTCATTCCATGAGTTACGATACAGTAAATCAATACTACCGATAAGACATTGTTGCGATTCGCCAAAACTGAAAATATCCAATTTTCTAAAATCCACATGAACCACTTGCTCAGAATAAACCTGTGTTGGGTCTTTTTCTAAGTTGACTATAATTGCAAGGTGACGGATTTCACAAGGGCTATACAATGCTTTTGGTGTTGGAGCCGGTAACCTGATGGGGAAATGGCTAGAGACATCATGCATCAGTTCTAATAATTTTCTTTCATCGCACTGTGACTGGCCATTATGCATATAAACTTGGGTCGTTTCTGTCAGTAACCCATTAAAATATGCCCACGCCACTAATTTGTTTAAATAGCGATTATACTCAAGAGGTTGATGACCAATAATCGCATCAATATTAGGTGCTTGGTTATATAAATACCAACCACTGCGATTAGCCCGCCCTGCAGGCACATAGATAAAGGTTAAGTGTGATTCACTTAGGTCAGGTGAAATCTGTGGGTTGACCAATGTCACTTTACCCGGTAGCGCCTCAAAAGCTGCGTATAATTTACGGGTTAATACCCCAATATCTTGTGGGCTTGCACTAACACTTAAATTATTCCGACGCGCAAAACGAATTAAGTTACGATAACTTTGCATCATCGTATCAAGGAGCTCATTGTGCGCTTCACGTACACGCTCAATTTTCCACTGATTACGCGTGTCTAGCAGAGCTAAACGTTCTCCACCCCAACCCCAAGACTCTACGAGTTGAGCCAATACATCACGACGCCAACCTGAGCAGTTATTACCATCTGCTTCAGAAAGTTTTTCACACACTTTAAGGTAAAAACAACGACGAATAAGGTCAAGGCGAGTTAGATCATTGATCTCAGTAAGATAACGCGTAACACGCTCTAACATTAAACAGTAGGAATCTAGCCCGTAACAAACAATTTCACCTGCGTGTAAATGGCGTTTAAACTCCATTGCCAGCAGCTTACCATGGGGATAATCCCACGAATATGATTCGAGTAAAATACTCTTTAATACGGCTTTATAAGGAGAGTCAACGCTTTTATACAGTTGCCATAAACTGGCACCAAAGTATTCTGCCGCTGAAAGCTCACTTAACCCACCTAAATCAAGCCACTCATTAGGCGTTAATACACCTTGTGCATATAACCCCATTACATATTCATCGTAATGTTGTTCTTCTTCAACAGGCACCATAGTCCATAGCATACGTTTGCCTGCCATACGTACTGCTGTACGATAAAACTCATCAAGTAGTAAAATATGCTGTGTTGAACCACAGTTTTCCCCGCCAAGATGACCACTTGCATGATGACGAAAACGGTTTTCGTCGATTAAAAAAACGGTAACATCAATGCCTAAAGAAGCCGCCCACTGTTCAATCAGTGTGCATTTCTTTTGCAAGAATCGTTTTTCTTCGTGATCCAACCAAGAAGGGTGACAAACCCATACATCAATATCTGAGCATTGGCTTTGCCCAACAGAAGACGTACTCCCCATCGAATAAATACCTGTAATAGGTAACTCACCATTCGCGGTAGTTTCAATAGGCAAAAAACGTTCAAATTGTTCCAACCACTTCATTTGTTCTGCATCAGGTGAGAAAAAACAAACACCATGAGGTACGTTACCTTCAATAAAACCAGGCATCATAGGGTGATGATAATGAAACAAGACAGGCAGCAAACTATAAACCTTAGAAAAGGTTTCACTCATAGAAGCTGTTGCGCGCTCTAACCGTAACTGGTTTATCGCATCAAGTCTTTGCTTTAAGGTTTCAATATAGAGATACAAGGTTGTGCCCTGACTGAATTTAATACAAATCTGGAAATATCCCAGCACCCAACAGATAGAGATGGATTTTAAATAATATTCAAATGGATTGTCGGAAACGTGATCAATTTAACACCTTGCAACAAAAGGGTAAAGTAGATCACATAATTTTACGCGCTTGTTTTTGATACAAAATGCTTTTCAACGTATTGTATAAAAAGACTTTTTATTTTTTAATACAGGAGAATATCCCTTGTTTTTCAATGGAATAATCCTTTTTAGATAAATTGGTTACTCAGCCCACAATTCAAAATAACACTAAATACAATCCCCACCGCATCTATGCTTGCACGCTTCAACACCAATTTATGAAAATGCGAACAGTTTCATGTTATAAACAGCACGATAAGCTAAAAAACTTACCTAATTACTATTTTAGGTCATCTTATTTTGCACCACTTTCTTGCATCATTAACCTAAATATAAACCTGTTACAAATAATCCAAATGGTGATTTTGTGGCCAACTGGAAAAAATATCCTTAACATGTTAAAACTAAGGCCAATTGTATGGTTAATCTGCGGCAATTTTCGCCAGAGAAAATAGTAAAATGATAACAACAAATATCGTGCGTATTGCAACGCGTAAAAGCCCCCTCGCCTTATGGCAGGCACATTTTGTCAAAGGCAAATTAGAGCAGCTACATCCAGACCTACAAGTTGAACTGGTTCCAATGGTCACCAAGGGCGATGTTATCCTTGATACGCCTCTGGCAAAAGTCGGTGGTAAAGGCTTATTTGTTAAAGAACTTGAACTGGCTTTATTAGAAGGACGTGCAGACATCGCAGTTCATTCCATGAAAGATGTCCCTGTCGAGTTTCCTGAAGGTCTTGGGCTCGTCACCATATGTGAACGTGAAGACCCACGAGATGCTTTTGTTTCAAACCACTATGAAAGTCTTGATGCATTACCACAAGGCAGTATCGTTGGGACATCCAGCTTACGTCGTCAATGCCAATTAAGAGAGCTTCGCCCTGACTTAGTCATTCGCGATCTACGCGGTAATGTGGGAACACGGTTATCGAAACTCGATAATGGTGAATATGACGCCATTATCTTAGCCGTGGCAGGATTAAAGCGTTTAGGTTTAGAAGATCGTATACGTACCGCCCTTGCGCCTGAGCAATGTCTCCCTGCTGTTGGTCAAGGTGCTGTAGGCATCGAATGTCGTTTGAATGACAGTAAAACTCGCGAGCTACTTGCTAAATTGAATAATGACCTAACATCTATTTGCGTGCTTGCTGAACGTGCAATGAACATGCGTTTAGAAGGTGGATGCCAAGTTCCAATCGGTAGCTATGCGATTTGGCAAAACGATAAAATATGGCTACGAGCACTCGTTGGCGCACCAGATGGTAGCATTATTATTCGAGGTGAGCGGCTTGTATCGCCTAGTGAAGCAAGTCAAGCGGGTGTATCACTCGCAGAAGAGTTACTTAAGAACGGCGCTAGAGAAATTTTAGCGGAAGTCTATAAAGGAAATCCGCCTGCATGAGAGTTCTTGTCACACGCCCTGAGCCTGCGGGTTCAGAGCTGGTAACAGCCATCATTGCTAAGGGAGAAAATGCTTTTTCTTCCCCTTTAATTCGTATTGAGCCAGGCTCACAGTTAAACACCCTTATTTCTCAAATTAATAGTCTCAATGCAAACGATTTAGTATTTCTTTTGTCTAAAAATGCGGTCGAATATGCAAATTTAACGCTTGAACAAACGGGACGTAGCTGGTCAGATAAGCTATCTTACTTTGGTATTGGTCGTTCCACGGGGCAGTTTTTTCAGGAGACCACCGGAAAATCGATACGTTGGTCTGAGCAAGGAGAAACCAGTGAAGTGTTACTGACACATCCTGACCTCCAATTTCTTGAAGGAAAACAGGCACTACTATTACGGGGAAATGGAGGTAGAGAACTTCTTGCCTCGACACTAAGAGCAAGAGGTGCCAAAGTTAACTATTGTGAATGCTATGCAAGGCATCCTATTCAATATGATAAAGCCCTGTTCAATCATCAATGGTTCCAAGCAGCAATTACGGACATTGTGATCACCAGTGGTCAAATGTTAGCCTTACTAGAAGAATTAATCACTGAAGAGTATCAAACTTGGTGGTTTTCCCGCCGCCTGCTCGTTGTCAGTGAACGGATTGCAGATCACGCCCGCAAAAGCGGATGGCAGAAGATCTGTGTAGCTAATAGCGCAGATAATAATGCTTTATTGGAAGCATTAATTTCAACCGATATGGGATGCTAATTTATGACGGAACACGATAAAACAACCGAGACGGTTACCCCTGAAACAGGCGCGTCACAACAGCGTTCATCGACCAAACCTTCTTCGGAACAAAAACGTTCTGGTCTGGTAGGCGGAGTAATTGCTATCGCTATTATCATCGCCATTGGCGGTGGGCTTTATTATTTCACTCAGCAAAGTAATGCTAAATTAGTCAATGAGAACAATGAACTAAAACAGCAATTGAGCGATTTAATCGAACAACAAAATTCAGACCGACAACGTTTGGATGCTTTAATTGCGGCCAATGCAGACATCAAAAATCACGCGAGTGAGTATGAAGATAGACTTAACCGTCGCATGCAAGAGCTACAAGCTCATGTAACGGCCATGTCTAGCACAGATGTGAAGAGCTGGTTAATCGCCCAAGCTGACTTTATGGTGAAAATGGCAGGAAGAAAATTATGGAATGACCATGATCCCGTCACCGCAGCCGTCTTATTGAAAAGTGCGGACTCAAGCCTAGCCGAAATGAACGACCCAAGTTTGCACGATATTCGCAAATCAATTAATAATGACATGGCTAAACTCGCTGCAATCAACCAAATCGACTATGACGGTATCATTTTACGCCTAAATCAGTTGAGCAATGAGGTGGACAATTTACGTCTAGCTGATTTAAACAGTGGCGATGCTAAGAATGAAGATGACAGCAATGTCAGCGACGATATTTCTGATTGGAAACAGAATCTTGCTCGTAGTTGGAAACGCTTTGCAAATGACTTTGTGACGGTGCGAGCTCGCGATGGCTCAGAAGCACCGCTACTTGCCCCAAATCAAGATATCTACCTACGTGAAAACATTCGCTCACAATTACTTATCGCAGCACAAGCCGTTCCTCGTTATCAAGAAGAGACATATAAACAATCACTTGAACAGGCTTCCACTTGGGTAAGAGCATACTTTGATACAAATGCTCCAGAAACTAAAGCATTCTTGTCAACCATTGATGAACTCATTAATCAACCGATTAATGTTGAAATGCCTGATGCTTTAGAAAGCCAAGAAAAACTCGAAAAAATGATGCAAACACGTGTTCGTAGCTTACTTTCCCAATCATCGGATAATACAAAAGATGGTGCAGTGAATGCCGCGGCAGAAGCAAAAAAACCAGCGGATGGTGCAGAACCTGTAGCGGATGCTCAAACAGAACAGCCTCAAGCCGCGCAACCTACAGGCGAGACCCCCCCTGTTGAATCAGCTAAGCCTGCAGGAAATAGGGGGTAATTATGATTAAGGTACTCATACTCTTTATTGTCCTTATTGTAGGCATTATCTTAGGTCCATTACTTGCAGGTCATCAAGGCTACGTTTTCATCCGTACTGATAACTACGATATTACAACCAGTGTCACTAGCTTAGTTCTAGCTTTTATTTTACTGCAATTTATCTTGTTATTTCTTGGCTGGTGTTACCGCCGTTTTGTTAGCACCACATCACGCACAAAAGGCTGGATAAGTGGTCGTAAATATCATAAAGCGCATACGCAAACACAAAAAGCACTACTGAAATTAGCTGAAGGTGATTTTGAACAGGTCGAAAAACTGATGAGCAAACATGCAGATTTTTCTCAGCAACCTGTAGTCAACTACCTAATGGCAGCAGAAGCAGCCCAACAGCGCGGTGATGAATATAGCACTCATCAGTATTTAGATAGAGCAGCTGAGGCAGCCGGCAGTGATCAGCTCCCTGTCGATATTAGCCGTGTCCGTATCCAACTCGCAGAAGGTGAAGTACACGCTGCGCGTAATGGTATTGATAAACTTCTAGATAAAGCGCCAAGACACCCTGAAGTTTTACGTTTAGCGGAACAAGCTTATTTACGCTCCGGTGCTTACCAAGCACTAATTGAACTCCTGCCTGTAATGGCAAAAGTCCAGCTTCACAGTGAAGATGAACTTGATGCTCTAAAATTAAAGGCTTACAAAGGGTTAATGAACCAATGTATGGCTGAAGGTGGAAGCGATGGTCTGAAAGCATGGTGGAAAGCACAACCTCGCCGTGTTCGCCATGAAACAGCGCTTCAAGTATTCCTAGCAGAGCATTTAATTGAATGTGGCGACACGACAAGCGCAGAAAAAATGATCATCGATGGATTAAAGCAGCAATACGATGAACGTTTATTACTCTTAGTACCTAAGCTTAATAGCGAACACCCTGAAGTCATTGAAAAAACACTTGTACATTTACAGAAACAAAACGGTGCAACACCATTACTTAACAGTACGTTAGGGGTTTTATCTTTACAACATGCTCAATGGGACAAAGCTGAGGCTTATTTTAAAGCCGCTTTAGCTCAACGTTTTGATGTGCAAGACGCCTCATGGCTAGCAGATGCGTTTGATAGATTACATAAACCGAATGAGGCAGCAAAAGTTCGCCAAGAAGCACTTTCTCATTCATTGAAGCAAGAACGAAGCTAATCTCTTATTCACGTCTAAAAAACTCTGCCAATTTGGTGGAGTTTTTTTTATCTATTCTTTAATTCGCATAGACTATAAATACGCAGTAAATACTTTAGAACATTTATTTTAAATACAAAAAAACATCATAAAAAGATAATGTTAAGCTGATTATAACAAATAACACTAATCACTGATTCAACTTTTCATCAATCACCATTGCTTAAGAATAAGTAAAATAATCTTTGCTATGTTATAAATTAAACACATAGTGTATAAAGCTAGTTATACATCTTTGGTTTGAATGAATTTGGGATACCTATATGAATGTAATTAAAGTTATTTGGCGCTGGATTATTGCAACCCCAAACCGTTTACAAATATTTTTTGACCTTCTCCTGTTGGTTTTATCACCTTTCGTTTTCGTTATGCTGATAGGCTTTAACACCGAAGATCTCAGTAAAGACATTTTCATCATTACATTAGTTATTCTCTGCTACACCTACATCACTCGCTGGTTTAGTAAGTGGTTTAGCACAAGAAAAAAATGATATGCTTTATGGCCTCCTACATGATTTTAATCTGAGGCCAAATCATTTAAAGGACATAAAAAAACACCTGCACTTGGCAGGTGTAAAATACAATCAGGTCTACAGACGGATGGTGCCTCACTCAACGTTTCGCCCATTCGTTGATGGTAAGAGGATAATCTCTTGATCATCTATATTGGACAATAGGCACCGGTAATCGGCTTTGCGTCATCTCTGGGTTTATGAAGCATTGCTGTCATAAGAAGTGAGATGAGCATCTACATATATAATAATGCACAATGCGTGCCAACTTTTCTAAAAATCGATCCTGTCTGCCTTTATTTCAAAGAGCCTTGTATTCTCTCGGTTTTACATATTATTTTGAACACCTCAAATTTGTATCTAAATCCCCTTTATTCTTTTACCGCTAATGGTTTATTTTCGCCCCTAAAATTTGTCGCAATTTAGAGACACCATCTATTTGTTATTATTTTTTCATTATAAATCAATAAATAAAATGTCGCCTTTTGGAGACATCAAAATAGTAATTTGTATAAAAATCACGACACATTTTATTTTCAATAAAAAACAACATGTTAACAGCGACTAAGCAGGGAAGTCAGAGAAGTCAGAGAAGTCAGAGAAGTCAGAGAAGTCAGAGAAGTCAGAGAAGTCAGAGAAGTCAGAGAAGTCAGAGAAGTCAATCAGGATAATAATACAAGGTAGGGGTAGTAAAAGTGAATATGTTTAAAAAGCAAAAACCCCGCTAACAAGTGGGGTTCTTTAAATTGGTCGGCGAGAGAGGATTCGAACCTCCGACCCACTGGTCCCAAACCAGTTGCGCTACCAAGCTGCGCTACTCGCCGAAATTTTTGTAGTCTTGACTATATTTTTTCGTGGTGCGAAAGGGGGGACTTGAACCCCCACGTCCATAGGACACTAACACCTGAAGCTAGCGCGTCTACCAATTCCGCCACCCTCGCAATGTCACAAAAAAATGGGGTGGCTAATGGGACTCGAACCCACGACAACTGGAATCACAATCCAGGGCTCTACCAACTGAGCTATAGCCACCATAACTTCACTTTTATCAAAGTGTTGCTATCTTACTACATACAACGTCATTTTGCCAACCGTAGCGACGTGCTAAAACTGGTGCGCCCGACAGGATTCGAACCTGAGACCTCTGCCTCCGGAGGGCAGCGCTCTATCCAGCTGAGCTACGGGCGCTTAACGCCGTTGCGGGAGAGGATAGTACGGATTTATCTACCCGCTGTCTAGTCCTTTTTGAAATAAAAATATCGATTGCTTGCCTTTTATCCATTTCGTCGAGAAAGAGAGCATATTTACCCTCTTTTTCACTCTGCTCAAACTTAATATTCTAAAAATATCCCGCCTACGCTTTTTGATTCATGCGATTTAGCCCACGAGTCAAGAAATAAAGCACCGAAACTGACAATAAAAAGATCGCACCAACAATTAATGACATTCGCGTCTCTGGATTAATGGCCATTCCGACCAAGACGCAGGCTAAAAACAGTAGTGTTGCATAGTTTACCCAAGGAAATAGGATTGATTTAAAAGTATGCCCTACTAGTTTTTCTTTATTTTGCTGGCGAAAACGAATTTGGCTCGTCAACAAAACAAACCAAGGTACCATGCCCGGTAAAACACTGGCACTGTAAACATAGACAAATACTTTTTCGGGATTTGGAATAATATAATTTAAGCTAGACCCCGCCACTAAACACAAAATCGTGAAACCCACACAACGAGCAGGTACGCCACTTTTCGTTAATTTCAATAGTGACTTCGGTAATTGCTTATTTTGCGCTAAAGCATACAGCATCCGTCCACCGCTATACATCCCACTGTTACAACCAGATAATGCAGCGGTTAGAACCACAAAGTTAATCACTGCTGCCGCAGACACAATCCCGACCTTGGCAAAAGTTAACACAAATGGGCTACCTTGTTGGCCGACATCAGTCCAAGGGAATAAAGTGACGACGATAAAAATCGCACCAACATAAAAAATTAATATACGCCATAAAATATTATTGATGGCTTTTTTTAGTGTGACTTGCGGGTTTTTCGCTTCTCCTGCGGTGATCCCAACTAGCTCAACACCTTGATATGAAGCAACAACAATACATAAAGCAAACAGAAAACCTTTCCAGCCTCCCGCAAAGAAACCGCCATGTTCAGTTAAATTCGCAAGCCCAATTGGCTCAAAATTATTACCAAGACCAAAGAAGATTAACCCCAAACCAATTAAAATCATCACGACAATGGTGGTAACCTTGATCATGGCAAACCAAAATTCTAACTCGCCATACAAACGTACTGCGGCAAGATTTGCTAAAGCGACTAGTGCCACCGCGATGATAGCAAATACCCACTGAGGCACATCTGGAAACCAATACTCCGCATAGAAACCAATTGCAGTAATTTCCGAAATCCCAACGGCTACCCACATAAACCAGTAGCCCCACGCCGTAAGGCAACCCCAAAATGGGCTAAGGTATTTGTAACCAAAAGAGGCAAAAGATCCTGTTACAGGCTCCAGAAATAGCATTTCCCCCATTGAGCGCATAATAAAGAAAACAAAAATACCCGCGATAATATAAGCCAGTAATACCGAAGGCCCAGCCCATTGTAATGTGCTAGCTGACCCCATAAATAAACCGACGCCAATTGTTCCACCAAGTGCAATAAGCTCAATATGACGAGCCTCTAGCCCCCGCTGAAGTCCCTGCTGTGGATTTTCCATAAATTCCCCTGTCAAAATTAATATGATTAAGTTATAGCTTTAATTGAACTCAAGTGAGTAATAATCGCTGTCATTGAGTGAGCATAGTCAGTTAAACAATTGAAAAAAATGCCATAACCACAAGATTAGGTACGAATGAATGCAGACACATTTATTTTTGAGGGATTATAGAAATATTTGAAGAAAGAGACCAGTAATTACGCTAGCCTCTTTAGTAACAAGATTACAACTTACCACTATAGTAGTAGCCTAAAAATTTCAACAATTTCAATTGACGGGTAATACGCGTAGGTTGAGATAGCAAACGGTACAGCCATTCTAACCCTAGATTTTGCCAAACTTTAGGTGCTCGTTTAACATGCCCAGTAAACACGTCATAGGTGCCACCGACCCCCATATATAAGGCATCAGGGTGCACAACACGACAATCACGCATAAAGATTTCTTGCTTCGGAGACCCCATCGCAACAGTGACAATTTTGGCGCCGCTGGCATGAATACGTTCAAACAAAGCGTCTCTGTCTTCTGCGGTAAAATAGCCGTTTTGCGAACCAACAATGTTGACGTTCCATTGGGAACGAAGTTTACTTTCTGTTTGCTCTAGAATTTCAGGTTTACCGCCCACTAAAAAAACTGGCGTTCCTTCTTTCCCCGCCCTTTCCATCAATCCTTCCCATAAGTCAGCCCCTGCAACACGGGATACTTGTGCTTGTGGGTATTTACGACGAATAGCACGCACAATACTGATGCCATCCGCATAGAGATATTCCGCTTGCCCTAATAGCGTATTTAAAGCCATGTCTTTTTCTGCGATCATCACTTTTTCTGCATTAATCGCAACTAACGTTCCCGTTTTGGTTTCACCATCCGCAAACAAATAATCTAAAAAGTGAGCCATATTTTTAAAGCCCCAAATATTATGGCCGCGAATACTATATTGTGGAATGGATGATGGCTCTGTTGATAACGGTTCCATGATACTCCTTTAGCGACTTTCACGCTGTTGGCCTCTTAAAAAAGAAGCTGTTTTTGTGCGGACAAGCCCTGCACTTTCAAATAACCAATACAATAACTTTGCTAAAATCAGACAAAGTCCGAATACTAAGCAAAAAAAGACGACTCGTGAGACGAAAGAATCAACCCCTTCACGTGCTAAGACAATAATGTTGAAAATAGCACCAAAACAGAATGCTTGCATAATGGCTGCTTTGTAACGATTAGACTCTTGCAAACTCATGCCATAAATCCAATCAAACCATTTAATAATTAACCCAACCGCAATGGCGCCTAACGGAATAAAAATCACGCCCCCCATCACCACCAATGAGCCAATCAACGTTGGAGAAATCGCTAATCCAGAGTGATTGTTTAACACTTCCCAAGTAAAGTAGTTTGCTGAATTAAGAACGGTATCTGGACGTTCAGGCCATACCCAAGAAGGAATAAACACATAAAAATCACGAATAATTGGTGCAAGTCCTTGGAAATCCATTTCATCATAATGGCTAAGCAGTAATGCTAAATTTTCCCAAGGTGAGAAGGTATCGCGAGTCAAATATAAAAATGTGTAATAAGCTTCCGCGCCACTGACATCTAACCCATAACGTTTGAGTGCCAGCCAGAACATCCCCACTATACTCGCCACTCCAGCAGCACCTAGCATCCACAATGTGATCCAGCCTCGAACAATGCCGATGAACAAGAACAAAGCAAAGGCAATAATGATATTTGCCCTTGTTCCCCCCACAATCACGTAGGTTAAAAAGCCAAAAGCGACGGTACTCACGAGGAAAAAAATCCAACGTTTTTGCGTAGGCCGCAAGAAATACACGATCAACATTGCAGGGATAAAGAAGTAGAAAAAGCGTTTCAGCGCTACACCTGAGACTTGGCTCGAAAAAATCTGGCTGTAAGATTTGAGCTTAAACAGTAAAAAACCATTTTGCATGAAAAAAATCCCTACCGTCACGATAGCGATTAATATCAACAGCATACAAGTTAGGTTGGTTTCCACCTTATTCATGCTAAACAATGCACGGCGTGATGAATCGGAACGTCGTAATAACCGAGTTTTATACGCCACATAATAAATTGCGTAGAAACATGTGGCCGCTAGCTGTGCGTAAAGCAAATAATCAGCAGTCACCACTGCCACATCAAATTGAAATACAAGAGCACAAGTTAACGGAAAGCCAAAATAAAACGTCAGTAAATACAACATTGAAAAGAAAATGTTGAAATTAAAGCGAACGCGAACAAACTCTTTATACAGTAGTGTACCTATAAAGATGATTGATATCAGGTAGACGAGCGCTAAGCCACCTAATTCTGTCAGTGTCATGCTCGCTCCTTTGCGATGCCGAGAATAGCTTTCCAACCTTCCGTAAAATTAGGCGCAAAGAAATCAATATCCTGTTTATCCAATAACGCCATCTGGCGCTGTGCCTCGATCACCAGCGGTTCACTCAGCTCATCACCATAGAAAAACACAGGGACATTTTGTGCTGTCAAATCTTGCCAAAAGGTATTTTGACGGCTGATCACAAACGGAATGCCAAACTGGATAAGCAAGCAAACAGTGCCCACACCTTGCTGACGATTAAAAATAAAGTAGCCGAGGTCACAAGACTTGAGTAAATTAAGGTAGTCGTTAAACTCCATGCGTTCTTTTAAGATTTCTACTTGCCCCGCATTAAACTCACTGTTTGCTGCTTGCTCAACTTGCTGAATATATGCCTGATTGTTAGCCGGATATCCCATAGGAACAATCACCTTAACCTTATCCCCAAATTGCCGCTTAATCGCGCTCAGAGCCTCTACATGGCGATTAGAACGATCTCCTGAATTACCGAGCAGGATCGTGAACTGTTCGCCGTCACGACGCTTAGGCTCCGTAATCGTTAATGCAGGGTCCATACGCGTCGGAAAATACAGTACTGAGGCAGGTACTTTTGGATTTGATTGATGGAAATAACACAAATCACCACGCGTTGCACATACACGCCCAACCTTCTTCTGTGCCAAGCGCCGTAAAATATAAAATAATTTAAATTTTAATGAATTAGATTCCTCATAGAGGTCAGCCCCCCAAATATGCCACCAAAACTGGTGGGATTTGATTTGGCCAAATAAAAGCGCCAACCAAATCGGGGCGTTAAATTGCCCGTGGAAGAAAAAGCGCGTGCGACGCTCAGCCTTTGCTCGCTGTATGACCGCCTTAGCTATCGACTGTTTACTACTAAAAACTTCTATTTCGAGCTTTGGATAAGCGTCAGCAAGCTGCGCATCATCACTTACGACCATAAAATGCGGTTTCATTGACGGAGCCATCTCTTGGCTAATAACGTTATTAAAAAACGCTAATACCGTCTGATTATGGTGTGGAAGGTTCGATCCCAGTACATGTATTAAGGTTGTCATGCTCGCCTACGGTAAATCAAAAATACGCAACAACATAAAGTAAAATAGACAATATACGTGGCCATATACGCTTGTGTCGCACCGACTGCGCCATGCTCAGGAATAAACCAGTGAGCAAAGCCCATCAATAGAACAAACTGACTCACTTCAGTCAGAACATAAAAACGTAATGCGGCTTTGGCAATAACCAGATAACCGAATACGTAAGCACCTACTTTCAGTACATCACCGATTAGCTGCCAAGCAAACAGGTCTCTCATTCCTGTAAACTCTTTTGAAAATAGCAGCCAAATCGCAAAATCACGCAGTAGCCAAACAGTAAAACTCACAACAGCCACTGCGGGTAACACGAACTTCAACGCTTTGATAATCTCAGCTGAGATTTCATTTTTCAGCTGTAAACGGGATAATGTCGGCAACAAGTAAACAGAAAAGGTCGCGGTAATAAACTGCAAGTAGGCATCGGAAATGGTGGTGACCCCTGTCCATAACCCGACTTCATCCCAACTATAGGTTTGTGCCAGTAAATTTCGCATCATGATATAGGCAACAGGCAAAGTGACTGCGGTTAACATTGCCATGATGGTAAATTTACCTAAATTGGTGGCTATCGCTTTATCCCATGCCGGTTTGAGGGATGACAGCGCAAACTGCTGGCGTTTAATGACCATCCCTACCGCGGGTAATACCACCAATGCCGGCACTAATGCGAGCCCCGCTAGTGCCCCTTCATAACCACCAACTAGATAGCATAAATAATAGGCGACAACGCCAATTATGCTACCAAAAATAATGGCTAATGCATTACCTGACGCATCTCGATACCCTTTTAAGATAGCTAAGAAATAGTTAGCGTAGCCGATACCCATTTGGATCAAAGCAACCATTTGAATAACTGAGCTATATTTCGCACTATCAAATAGTGCCTCACTAATCAGTGGGCTACAAAGTAAAAAGATAATCGCTAATAATGTCGAAAAGCCAAGGATAATCGTTGACGATGTCCCGAGAACAGCACGTAACTTCTGCGGCTCTTGATGGTGTTCCGCAACATATTTCGTAACACCATTAAAGATCCCTGCGCCCGATAATACTCCTAGCACAGTAATTAATTGGCGAAAGTTCCCCGCCAGCCCCACACCGCTAGGCCCAAATGAGACCGCAAATAATTTAACAATTAACAAGCCTACCCCGATCTTAATCAGGGTAGAACCAGCTGTCCAAACCGATGCTTTAGCTAATGACATTAGGCGAAAAACGCTTTAATTCGCTCGATGACAATTTGTTGTTCGTCATCTGTCATATTGTAGAACATTGGTAAACGTACTAAACGGTCGCTTTCTGTAGTGGTATATTTGTCTTCACCATGAAAACGGCCAAACTCCAATCCCGCAGGACTGGTGTGTAATGCCACATAGTGGAACACGGTCAAAATGCCATGAGACTTCATGTATTCGTTGAACTTAGTACGTTCTTCCACATCTTTTAGTTTGATGTAAAACATATGCGCATTGTGAACCAAACCTTCAGGCACAGTAGCTAATGTTAAACGGCCTGCGTCCACCAGCGGTTGCAATGCTTCGTAGTAACGCTTCCACAGCAGTAAACGGCGTTCGTTGATTTTATCGGCTTCTTCAAGTTGAGCCCACAAATAGGCTGCTTGTAAGTCAGATAACAAATAGCTTGAGCCAATGTCACGCCACGTGTATTTATCCACTTGCCCACGGAAGAATTGGCTACGGTTAGTCCCTTTCTCACGGATCACTTCTGCACGGTTAATCAAGGCGTTATCATTGATAAGTGTAGCTCCACCTTCGCCACCTGAAGAGTAGTTTTTGGTTTCATGGAAACTATAGCAGCCGATATGACCAATGGTGCCAAGCGCTTTGCCTTTATAGGTTGACATCACCCCTTGCGCAGCATCTTCAATAACGAATAAGTTATGTTTCTTCGCTATAGCCATAATCGTGTCCATTTCGCAAGCAACGCCTGCATAATGAACAGGAACAATGGCACGAGTACGATCGGTGATCGCCGCTTCAATCTTAGTTTCGTCGAGATTCATGGTATCTGGGCGAATATCAACGAATACAATTTTAGCCCCTCGTAAGACAAATGCGTTTGAGGTCGATACAAAGGTAAAGCTTGGCATGATCACTTCATCACCCGGCTTAATATCGATCAGAATAGCAGCCATCTCTAATGAGGCAGTACAAGAGGGTGTTAACTGAACTTTTGGGCAGTTAAAACGCTTTTCCATCCATTCTTCACAACGTTTCGTGAAACCGCCGTCACCACACAGCTTGCCGCTTTCCATGGCTTGTCTCATATACTCTAATTCAGTACCTACAACGGGTGGTTTATTAAATGGAATCATGTTGTCCCCTGTATAACCAATATGCAGTGCTGACAATGGCGGCACCGCTACGTGAATAAAGATTTAATGCCGCAACATTACTGATCTGCGTGGCTACATTTAACTGTCTTTTTTGGTGTTGCACACACCAATCAAATGCTGCTGACATCAACTTACGACCAATACCTTGCCCCTTCGCTTCTGGCATTTTACCTAATAGCCCAATACGAGCAGTATCCGCATCAAGATTACGCAAACTAACAAACCCTAACACCGCACCAGAGGTATCTTTAACGAGCAAACAAGTGTGGTCAAATGTACCGAGTACTGACTTTTCTATCCACAAAGCATAAAAGCGCCCACTATCACCCTCACTATACCAAGGTGCTCGAAAACGACTTTTACTAAAGACAGATGCAGCGGCTTGCTTCAATACAGGGATATCATCGACCTGCGCTATCACGACGCTATCTGCCGCTGTTAAACCTGTTTTTAAGTAAGCATTTTCTGTGCCAATAGTTAGCGCAAAATCAACTTCGCCCTCGACAAAAGAAAACCCCATCCCTACCAGTTCATCAATCAATACGGTTTCAGAAGCGGCAACTTTCGCCTGTACTATCTCAAATTGATTTAATTGGTAAGCAAGAACCGTTTCGAGGTTTTCCCCTGTGAAATTTAATTTTGCAGTTGAGCGCTGAAAAAAGTCGCTCTCCCACGGCAAGCTATCAATACTGGCGCGGACGGACACGGAGTAAATCCTCTAAATATTGCCCATAACCGGTTTTTTTCAGGCACTCGGCAGAAGCTTGGACTTCCTCATCAGTCAACCACCCATTACGCCATGCAATTTCTTCTAAGCAAGCCACTTTAAAACCTTGACGTTTTTCAACCGTCTGTACAAATGTCCCCGCCTCAATGAGGCTATCGTGGGTTCCGGTATCTAACCAAGCAAAACCACGGCCTAGCAGCTCAACATTTAGCTCACCACGCTCTAAGTACATTTGGTTGATAGATGTAATTTCCAGCTCACCGCGCTCAGAGGGCTTGACTTGTTTCGCAAATTCAACCACTTGAGAGTCATAAAAATATAACCCTGTCACTGCCCAGTTAGATTTCGGCTTTTTCGGTTTTTCTTCAATAGACAATACTTTAAAGTCATCATCGAATTCCACCACACCAAAACGCTCTGGGTCCATCACTTGGTAGCCAAATACGGTCGCACCTTGCTGTCTTTGAGCGACAGTTTTCAATTTCGGACTAAATGAGTGACCAAAGAAAATATTATCGCCAAGCACTAAACAGCAAGCGTCTCCATTGATGAATTCCTCACCAAT
Organism: Providencia sp. Me31A; assembly: GCF_050487165.1. Taxonomy (NCBI): domain Bacteria; kingdom Pseudomonadati; phylum Pseudomonadota; class Gammaproteobacteria; order Enterobacterales; family Morganellaceae; genus Providencia; species Providencia sp. Me31A. Next base: position 27,566 of record NZ_JBKQGZ010000009.1, on the reverse strand, counting down.
AATAAAGGCTTGCGCTAAACCATCAGGAGATGGCTGCTCTGCATAACTGAGTTCAATACCAAATTCGTGACCATCACCTAACAAACGCTTGAACATCGGTAGGTCATCAGGGGTCGAAATAATTAAAATTTCACGAATACCCGCTAACATCAGTACTGAAAGCGGATAATAAATCATTGGTTTATCGTAAATAGGCAATAACTGTTTAGAAATGCCGCGGGTGATTGGGTGTAAACGCGTCCCCGATCCCCCTGCTAATATAATCCCTTTCATGCTTTCACCTAATCGCCAAGACCCAGACGTTCACCTGCGTAAGAGCCATCTTGCACACGGCGCCACCAAGTTTCATTGTTCAAATACCACAGTACTGTTTTACGGATACCTGACTCGAATGTTTCGATTGGAACCCAACCCAATTCACGCTGAATTTTATCGGCATCAATGGCATAGCGCATGTCGTGACCAGGCCTGTCTTTTACATAGGTAATTAAATCGCGATAATGTGCCACACCTTGCGGTTTCTGTGGCTGCAATTCTTCAAGTAGCTCACAAATGGTTTCTACTACATCAATATTACGTCGCTCATTGTGACCACCAATATTGTAAGTCGAGCCCGGCTCGGCGGTAGTGACGACTAAATGCAGTGCACGTGCATGGTCTTCGACGAACAACCAGTCGCGAATTTGCTCACCTTTACCATAAACGGGCAGTGGCTTGCCGGCTAAGGCATTCAAAATAATTAAGGGGATCAGTTTCTCTGGAAAATGATATGGCCCGTAGTTATTTGAACAGTTGGTGATCATCGTTGGCAAACCATACGTTCTTTGCCATGCACGCACCAAGTGGTCACTCGATGCTTTAGACGCAGAATATGGGCTGCTAGGCGCATAAGGTGTTGTTTCTGTAAAGAAACCTTCAGGCCCTTCTAAGTCCCCATAGACTTCATCGGTTGAAATATGGTGGAAGCGAAACGCCGCTTTTTTTTCTATATTTAATGCAGACCAGTAATGGCGAGCCGCTTCTAACAGTGTGTAAGTACCCACAATGTTAGTTTCGATAAATGCCGCTGGGCCATCAATCGAACGATCTACATGGCTTTCCGCAGCCAAATGCATAACAGCGTCTGGCTGATATTTTTCAAAAACGTTATCTAAAGCCGCTCTATCACAAATATTCACTTGCTCGAAAGCATAGCGCTGATCACTCGCAACTGTTGTGAGGGACTCTAAATTGCCTGCATAAGTCAGGCAATCCACCACAACCGCACTGTCATCCGTGTTCTCAATGATATGACGAACAACTGCGGAGCCGATAAAGCCAGCGCCTCCAGTGATTAGAATGCGTTTCAACGCCATACTCCTTTTGTATCTACAACCCATTTTTGTGGGATAGCAGACCCTTGGATGCCTTTAAACATGTTGTGATCAACTAACAGCAGAATCACATCAGCTTCGTTAACCGCTTGCTCAATTGAGACTAATTCAGAAATGCCTTTTAAAGACGTTGGCAGTTCATGAATATGTGGCTCAACAGCATAGGTTTTACCTGGGTTCCAATTAGCAACCATTTGGGTAATGTGCATCGCAGGACTTTCACGCAGATCATCAATATTAGGCTTAAATGACAAACCAAAGCAGGCAATTGTAATTTCGCTGGCTTTTTTACCTGTTTCCACTAAACAATCAGCTACCGCGGCTTTAACTTGGTCAACAACCCAGATTGGCTTGCCATCATTAACTAAACGCGCGGTATGGATTAAACGAGATTGTTTCGGATTCTGAGCCACGATAAACCACGGGTCAACCGCAATACAGTGACCACCAACACCAGGACCCGGTTGCAGGATGTTAACGCGTGGGTGACGATTAGCGAGGCTAATCAACTCCCACACATTGATATCTTGCTCTGCGCAAATTAATGATAATTCATTCGCAAAAGCGATGTTAACATCACGGAAGCTGTTCTCCGTTAATTTACACATTTCAGCCGTTCTAGAGTTAGTAATTACGCACTCACCTTCTAGGAAAATATTGTACAGTTCACTTGCTCGCAGGGACGACTTTGGTGTCATTCCTCCAACAACACGGTCATTTTTAATTAATTCAACCATGACTTGACCCGGCAGTACGCGCTCAGGACAATAGGCAACATCAATATCCGCACTTTCCCCAGCTTGATGTGGGAACGTTAAATCGGGGCGAGCTTCCGCCATCCACTGAGCCATTTGCTCCGTCGTCCCTACCGGAGAAGTGGATTCAAGGATCACTAAGTCACCTTTTTTCAATACAGGTGCGATGGACTCAGCGGCAGCTCGAACATAAGCAAGGTCGGGTTCATGTTCGCCTTTAAACGGGGTCGGCACAGCAATAAGGTAAGCATCGGCAGGCTGTGGCTTTGCAAAGGCTCTCAGGTGACCTTCTTCAACCGCTTTTTTCACCACGATATCCAATTCAGGTTCCACAATATGGATTTTACCTTGATTGATTGTATCAACAGCATGTTGATTAACATCAACACCAACGACTTGTTTTTTACGTGATGCAAAGGCTGCTGCGGTTGGTAAGCCAATATAACCAAGGCCTATAACAGAAATAGTTTCAAAACTCATAATTTCACCTGATTACTTTTTAATGCTTCAAGAATACGCTGACAAGCATGACCATCCCCATATGGGTTATGTGCGCGGCTCATTTCGTGATATTCCGCGTCATCTGTCAGTAACCGATTAACTTCATTTACAATGGCTTGTGTATTTGTACCCACCAAACGAACTGTTCCCGCATTCACTGCTTCAGGGCGTTCAGTCGTATCTCTCATAACCAGCACCGGTTTACCTAAAGACGGAGCTTCCTCTTGAATACCCCCTGAGTCAGTCAGAATCAAATAAGCATGATTCATCAAATAGACAAATGGCAAATACTCTTGAGGACTAATTAAAATAATATTATCAATGTCGTGCAATATCCGTTTAACTGGCTCCCCCACATTTGGATTTAAATGTACTGGGTACACCACTTGGACATCAGGGTGGGCTTGTGCAATTTCAGCCAATGCGTGACAAATACGTTCAAAACCATCACCAAAACTTTCACGACGATGGCCTGTCACTAAAATAATTTTTTTGTTTGGATCAATGAATGGGTAATTTCCAGCTAATTGTGCCATCAAATCTTGGCTACTCATCACCTTCTCTTTGACCCACAATAACGCATCAATGACCGTATTACCGGTGACAAAGATATGGTTATCAGGAATAGATTCATGAAGTAAATTCTGGCGCGAGTTTTCTGTCGGCGCAAAATGATACTTAGCAAGGTGTCCCGCAATTTTACGATTACCCTCTTCCGGCCAAGGTGAGTAGAGATCACCAGTGCGCAGGCCAGCTTCAACATGCCCTACAGGTATGTGGTGGTAAAATGCTGCAAGACTCGTTGCCATCGTAGTGGCGGTATCACCATGAACTAAAACAACATCTGGCTGAAAATCTGCAAAAACACCTTTCAACCCTTCAAGGATACGACAAGTAATATCGGTTAAGTCTTGCCCTGGCTTCATAATATTGAGATCGTAATCTGGAACAATCTCAAACAGCTTCAGTACTTGATCTAGCATTTCACGATGCTGTGCTGTGACACATACTTTTGCTTCAAAAAAGGCATCACCAGCAAGTGCATGAACCAACGGGGCCATTTTTATGGCTTCAGGTCGTGTGCCGAATACAGTCAATACTTTCACAGTGACTCTCTTATATTTATCTTTTGCAGTATGCTGCTTTTGTAATCTTAATGGCATTTATAATGCCACTGATAGACCTATCAGTGGCTTATCCCCAAATCAAGATGGGCGACGGCGTGCAAGTACCACACCGGCACCTACTAACAACCCTATGGCTCCCCATAGAACCATCATAAAGGCTCGGCGAGGACTATCGCGTTTCACTGGGTCTTCAGGAGTCCGCAAATAGCGATATGCTTGGAAATTATCTTGGAGAGTAGGCCCTACGCTCAATGTTGATAACATGGCGATATTTTGGTCATAATCAGTGTCATGAGCAGGGCCTGTTGCTTTCAATGTTTCTATCTGTGCTTGTAATAGCGGAGCACCTAACATAAACATTTTAGAATCAGGAAGTTCATCTAGTGGCGCTGAACTTTGGTTACGTACAATACCTTGTTTTTCTGCAACGTTAAGTGCTTGCTCCAGAACATTTAAACGTCTTTCATAAGCCGCATTCGCCACCATGTCCTCACGTTTAACTAATGCTTTCATGGATTGCGTTTTAGTTGCCCAAGTGCCTTTGATCTCATCATTTAGATTAGCAGACGCACGTTGGTTGGCAAACTGAATGTATTGGCGTAATAACTGGTTAGCATCAGTCGATGTTTCAGCCACAAGCTTAATACTGTCAGTCAAATTTTTAACTTCATCAGCGGGTGTAAATTCGATGTCGTTAATCAGTTCATCCAATAATGCCGCGTCAGCTTTCGGGTCATTTTCCAAACGCTGTTTATAATAATCCGTGCTCAACCAAAATTGACGACGAGTATCATAGGAACCAAGCTGTTTAGTAAATTCTTGATAGGCTTCTTTTGCAATGGTGGGTAATTGTCCTTCTTGGCCCGTATTGTTAATACGGGAATCGAGGTTGCGCAGAAATTGTTGTTGAGAATAGTAGCTTCCCAAATTATTAACGGTTGGTAAATCCGTGATTGCAGTCGCACTCCATTTTGGCTGCATAAAATAGGATGCTCCTAATGCAATTGCAGCAAAAATAACTGCAAATGCAACGATCCAAATTTTGCCTTGCCACAATGAGCGACATAAACCACGGATATCCAGTTCCGGCTCTATTGGCGTTTGATGCTGACTCGGTTGTGTTTCTGAGTTATTCACTGCACAGAACCTCTACTTTTCGTTTTTCGTTACCGTACTGCACCTCGACGCGCTCTACGCCTAACTCGTTTAATAAAACGGGCGACTTTCCAAGCTCGTTTGATGCAGTAACCATACATCATAAATACAAGCAAAAATAATGCCAACATTACCCATTCAGGCACAAATGTTAAGCGCTCACCAATAATTCCGATACACGCCAAGATAGCTGCCGATAAAGTGATCAATACAAATGCACCTTTTGGTGTAAAACCGGAACGCATAATCAAATGGTGAATATGTTGACGGTCAGGGGAGAATGGGCTCATGCCTTTACGAATTCGACGATACATGATGGCAACCATATCCATCAATGGGATCGCAATAATCCATAGAGCTGTGACTGGGTTAATTGGATGCACTTCTTCTTGAGTCGAAGCAACAAGTATCCAAATAATCGTAAACCCAATTAGGGTACTTCCCGCATCCCCCATAAAAACTTTAAAACGGCGACCTAGAACCCCTAAGTTTAATAGAATATAAGGAAGAATAGCGGCAATGAATGCAAAACACCAAAATGCTAATGCGAAATTACCATTTTGGTACAATAAAAAGCCTAGTGCACCAAAAGAAACAGAAGATAAGCCACCTAGTAAGCCATCAATACCATCAACCATATTGAATGCATTGATTGCTGCCCATACTGCGAATAAGGTTACAATATAACCAAATGGCCCAAGTACAAGTTCCCACGGACCAAATGCATGGCCTAAAGACTCAAGCTTAAGTCCTGCCGCTGTCATCATAATAATTGCAACAATAGCTTGAATACCGGCTCTCAGTTTTACACTGATATCAAATCTATCATCCAGCGCACCGATAAAAACGAGTAAACCGGCACAAGCGACGTATAGCCATTTGTGAGGAATATATTCTTCAGTAATATAAAACGCGAAGCAAATACCAAAGAAAACGGAAATCCCTCCAACAAGAGGAACTAAGCCTACATGTTTCTTTCTAAAATTAGGTTTATCAACTAACCCGATTTTTATAGCAATAACTCGGGCTAGAAAAATAAAAACTAATGAAAACAAGAAAACATAGAAGAGGTTGGTTACAAAGTGTATGGTGTCCACTGTTTGACTCTCTTAATCATTTTATTTAACTTTCAAAACTAAACTTATTTTGGTGGATGCCAATAACTAAACACCCGTCAGTGCATTATCATCTTGGCAATGAAATCTACTATAAGACGAATCTTTATTCATAAAGAGATTTCGGTAACACTATTAACATCCACACTTTAAACAGGTGTTAATTTAATATATAGAATGCCGCTTAATTTTATACTTAATCGCTATAATATGCATGTCATAAAAGCATTAGCCTAAAATAGAGCTAATAGATTAGAGATAAAAATGCACATAAAAGAATTAAATAATAAAATCATATAAATAGGTTTAGAGCAGGTCAAAAACCAACCAATGAAAAATAATATACCATAGAATCAATGAATTAAAAAAGTCAACTCATAATTCATAGTTTGCTAATCGTTTTTCAGAATGAGACCCTATATATTAGACACACAAATAGTGTAAAAAACGAATAAAATATCATGTCAGTTTTTCTAAACTAAACCTAATACCTATTTATACACTATTTTGCTAATTTTTAACTTATTTTAAAAATATAAAACAAAAAATAGGTGCCAATATGGCACCTATTTAATAAATTGCAAAACGCCTTAATAACTAAGCTCTTTTCATAAAGTCAAAGAATTCTTCGTTCGTTTTAGTCATTGCTAGCTTGCTAATGAGAAATTCCATTGCATCGATTTCACCCATTGGATGAATAATTTTGCGTAGTATCCACATTTTTTGCAGTTCATCTTGCGAAGTCAGCAATTCTTCTTTACGAGTACCTGAACGGTTATAGTCAATCGCAGGGAAAACACGTTTTTCTGCAATCTTACGAGATAGGTGCAGTTCCATATTACCTGTACCTTTAAACTCTTCGTAAATAACTTCGTCCATCTTAGACCCCGTATCAACCAGTGCCGTTGCAATGATTGTTAGGCTTCCACCTTCCTCTACATTACGAGCAGCACCAAAGAAACGTTTTGGACGGTGCAATGCGTTTGCATCCACACCACCGGTTAATACCTTACCGGAAGAAGGAACAACTGTGTTATATGCACGAGCAAGACGTGTGATTGAGTCGAGAAGAATGATAACGTCTTTTTTATGTTCAACTAGACGTTTCGCTTTCTCAATGACCATTTCAGCAACTTGGACGTGACGTGCCGCTGGCTCATCAAAAGTAGAAGCAATAACTTCCCCTTTAACTAAGCGCTGCATTTCTGTTACTTCTTCAGGACGCTCATCGATAAGAAGAACCATCAGAACGCAATCAGGGTAATTATGTGCAATGTTGGCTGCAATATTTTGCAGTAACATTGTTTTACCAGCTTTAGGTGGAGCCACGATCAAACCACGTTGACCACGACCAATTGGTGCTGCTAAATCCAATACACGTGCAGTTAAATCTTCGGTAGAACCGTTACCACGTTCCATGCGTAAACGATTATTGGCATGTAATGGCGTTAAGTTTTCAAAAAGGATTTTACTGCGAGCGTTTTCAGGTTTATCGAAGTTAACTTCGTTGACTTTCAGGAGGGCAAAATAACGTTCACCTTCTTTAGGAGGTCGTATTTTTCCTGAAATTGTGTCACCTGTGCGTAGGTTAAAACGACGGATTTGGCTAGGAGAAACGTAGATGTCATCAGGACCGGCGAGGTAAGAACTGTCTGCTGAACGGAGGAAACCAAAACCATCCTGCAATATTTCCAGTACGCCATCGCCGAAAATATCCTCTCCACTTTTCGCGTGCTGCTTTAAAATAGAGAAAATAATATCCTGCTTTCTCATACGGGCTAAGTTCTCTAGCCCCATGTTTTCGCCTAACGTAATCAATTCTGATACTGGCGTATTTTTTAATTCGGTAAGATTCATAATGGTGGGTTCTTTAACTCGGGGTAATTCTCGAACTATGAACGTAAATTGACGGCAGCTTATTTACTTAAGCGCCAGTTTAACTTTATAGTGCCCTGTTGATAACAAATTTATCACATATTAACAACAATGCATAAAAATCTTATATAGCTATTGCTAAGATTACTCTCACATTCGACTTCAATTCATCTAAATGATATGCCATATATTATTAGAAACACACACAGCATTAGCAATACTTTTTTGTACATTTAGGACAACATCTATCCCAGTATCGCAATTTTAACGCTTGTTTCGCACTTAAAAACACATAATGACTATAACTAGACGTTAATGCTTCCCGCTATCGTGATTACATCCAAAGATATAACAACGTCAGATTTCATTACCATCGTTTATGCGCTATCTTAATCTTTATAACAAAAAAATTGGAATTGGCAATATTGCATCAGGCTGCTGCCTAGTTCAATGTTTAAATTCTCAACTTTCATATTTAAAATCATTGCGTATCAGTTTTGGTCATCAACAATCATTACGAAACAATCATCACAATACTGAACTAACAAGCTAGATATATAAGATAAGAGCAATGGAATACAAGGTAATTCATACGGGTGCTACACGAGGAATGGAGATAACTTATCATGCTTACGCGAAGACGTCTAGCGGCTCTCTATATAAAATAGATATACCGCCAAACGTTTTCGTTTACATATAACGGTAACTTACAGATTTTCGTCCAGAAATTCTTTCAGTTGCGTTTTTGACAATGCGCCCACTTTAGTTGCAGCAACTTCACCATTTTTGAATAATAGAAGTGTAGGGATACCACGAATTCCATATTTTGGCGCGGTAGCCGGATTTTCATCAATATTCAGTTTTGCGATGGTCAGTTTGCCTGTATATTCTTCAGCAACTTCATCAAGAATAGGCGCGATCATTTTACAAGGACCACACCATGCTGCCCAAAAGTCGACGAGAACAGGTGAACTTGCGTTCAGAACTTCAGTTGCAAAACTTGCATCAGTTATATGTTTAATTTTATCGCTCATGTTGTACTCCAAAGGATCATCTTTTGCAGACTTAGTGTAACATTATTAGCAGCAGTATGCTTTATTTCGAAAGATACACTTTCGTAAACCAACCGTTAACTGATATTCTAACACACTATGAGTAAAGCACACTTGACAGAAAAGAAGTTTTCCGACTTCGCATTGCACCCTAAAGTCATTGAAGCTCTGAATAAGAAAGGCTTCAATTTTTGCACGCCTATACAGGCGTCCACCTTGCCTTTTACTGTCGAAGGCAAAGACGTGGCGGGTCAAGCGCAAACTGGTACAGGTAAAACGTTAGCTTTTTTAACGTCTACATTTCATTATTTATTAACTCACCCTGCAATTGAGGGGACAAAAGCAAATCAGCCACGTGCTCTACTTATGGCACCGACGCGCGAACTCGCAGTACAAATTTATTCGGATGCTAAAGAACTCGCTGAGTACACCGGCCTAAAAATGGGGCTAGCATACGGTGGTGACGGCTATGATGAGCAACTTAAGGTTTTACAAAACGGTGTTGATATCCTTATCGGTACCACTGGCCGTTTAATCGACTATGCAAAACAAGGGTATGTCGACTTAAGTGCGGTTCAGGTGGTCGTGCTTGATGAAGCCGACCGCATGTATGACCTTGGCTTTATAAAAGACATCCGCTGGCTATTTCGTCGCATGCCTAGTGCATCCGAGCGCCTGAACTTACTGTTCTCTGCTACATTATCTTATCGCGTTAGAGAATTAGCATTTGAACAAATGAATAATCCTGAATATGTTGAGGTAGAGCCTTTGCAAAAAACAGGTCATCGTATTAAAGAGGAATTATTTTACCCTTCTAACGAAGAAAAAATGCGCTTACTTCAAACTTTACTTGAAGAAGAATGGCCAGAGCGTTGTATTATTTTTGCCAATACCAAACATCGCTGTGATGATATTTGGGCTCATTTAGCCGCTGATGGTCATCGAGTCGGCTTACTGACAGGTGATGTGGCACAAAAAAAACGCCTACGCATTTTAGAGCAATTCACACAAGGTAATTTAGATATTTTAGTGGCAACTGATGTTGCAGCTCGTGGTTTGCATATACCGTCAGTAACCCATGTTTTTAACTATGATTTACCTGATGATTGTGAAGATTATGTTCACCGTATTGGTCGTACAGGCCGCGCTGGTGAAAGTGGTCATTCCATCAGTCTCGCGTGTGAAGAATATTCACTTAATTTACCTGCTATCGAAGAATATATTCAGCACTCAATCCCTGTTAGTAAATATAATAGTGATGCATTATTGAGCGATTTGCCCGCGCCAAAACGCCGTCATCGCCCACGCCCTGGTGGCCCTCGTCGCAATTCAAATGCGCCGCGTCGCCATAATGGTCCACGTAATAACCATAAACGTCCAGGCTGAGTAAATACGATATGCTGAAATCTTCTTCTCTTTATGCTGCCATCGATTTAGGCTCAAACAGTTTCCACATGTTAGTGGTACGCGAAGCCGCTGGCAGTATTCAGGTTATTTCTAGGGTTAAACGCAAAGTTCGCCTTGCTGCGGGGTTAGACCAAGACAATTTACTGTCTGAGCAAGCAATGGAACGAGGCTGGCAATGTTTACGTTTGTTTTCGGAACACCTACAAGACATTCCGAACACGCAAATTCGCGTTGTCGCTACAGCCACCTTACGTTTAGCAAAAAATGCGGATATTTTCATTGAAAAAGCCAGCAAAATCTTAGGAAGCCCTGTTAAGGTGATTCAAGGAGAAGAAGAAGCTGGCCTGATTTATCAAGGCGTAGCACATACAACGGGTGGCCCCGAGCAACGCTTGGTCGTCGATATTGGCGGAGGAAGCACTGAGCTAGTTACTGGTACAGGTGCTAAAGCAGATCAACTTTATAGCCTTGAAATGGGGTGTGTAACGTGGCTTGAGCGTTATTTTAGTGACAGAAGTTTAACCGAGGAAAATTTTTCTGCGGCTCAAGCTGCTGCGCAAAAAGTCATAGCCCCTATAGCGGATGCTCTTAAAGCTCATGGATGGAAAATTTGCGTTGGTGCATCAGGTACCGTACAAGCTATTCAAGAGATTATGATAGCCCAAGGTATGGATGAACTCATTACGCTCTCTAAGTTACAGCAACTTAAGCGCAAAGCTATCCAATGCCAAAAACTTGAAGAACTTGAAATTGAAGGCCTAACTTTTGAGCGTGCGCTTGTTTTCCCTAGCGGTTTATCGATTCTAATGGCCATATTTGAAGCCTTAAATATCGATAATATGACACTTGCCGGTGGTGCACTTCGTGAAGGGCTAGTTTATGGTATGTTACAACTTCCTATTGAGCAGGATATTCGTGCTCGCACTGTGCGTAATATCCAGCACCGCTTCCAAGTTGATATTGAACAAGCGAGTCGAGTTCGCCAACTCGCAGAATATTTTTTCCTGCAAGTTGCAAAAGATTGGGATTTAGATACGCGTTGTCGCGATTTATTGTCGAGTGCCTGTGCATTACATGAAATCGGTCTCAGTATTGATTTTCGAAAAGGGCCAGAGCACGCCAGTTACCTAATAACACACCTTGATTTACCGGGTTTTACTCCTGCGCAAAAACGGCTACTCGCGGCATTGTTAAAAAACCAGCAAGGCCCCGTCGATTTAGCACTCTTAAGCCAACAAAATGCATTGCCTATACAACAAGCCTATAATTTATGTCGTTTATTACGATTAGCTATTATTTTTGCAAGCCGTAGACGCGATGACACATTGCCTGCTTTAAGACTCAATGTGAATGCTCACGCATTAACCATTATGTTGCCTTATCGTTGGTTATCAGAGCACCCATTGCGTGCGGAAAATTTACAGCAAGAGGTTGAATGGCAAGGCTATGTGAACTGGGCTTTAGAATTGGAAGAGCGCAATAGTTCAAATTACTAATTATTTCCACACTAGGTTGTCCTAGTGTGGGATCTCTAGGTTATCTTTAATCACTTTTTTTATTTAACCCTAAACGTGCCTTGATATCCGCCAACGCTGATTGCCCTTTTTGCATACGCTCCTGTGCACTCACCACTTTACGTTGCTGTTCCCACTGTAAATCATCTTGTGGTAACTCCAATAAAAAACGACTCAATTCAGGGCGGATAAGTTCACCGTACTGTCGGCGTTCACGACAATGTGAAAAGAATAATTCCCGCTGAGCACGTGTGATCCCCACATATGCTAAGCGACGCTCTTCATCAATATTATTTTCATCAATACTACTTTGATGAGGCAGCAGCCCTTCTTCCATACCAACAAGAAATACATAAGGAAATTCAAGGCCTTTTGATGCATGTAATGTCATTAATTGCACTTGATCAGACTCTTCATCTTCCTCCCCTCGCTCCATCATATCGCGCAGTGTAAAACGCGCCACCACTTGGCTTAATGTCATTGGGTCATTAAGCTCATCACCCTCAATCATTTCACTCATCCATGTAAATAATTGATTAACATTTTTCATCCGCATTTCGGCTGCTTTGGGGCTGGGTGATGTTTCATATAACCAACTTTCGTAATCCATTTCCCGCAATAAATCACGTACAGCAATCAAAGGCTCACGCTCTGACGTCTGAACGATGCTATCTATCCAATGGGTAAAACGTTGTAATGCTTCTAACCCTTTCCCCTTCAGAGTTTGCTCTAACCCTAAATCAAAACTGGCCTGATATAAGCTTTTGCCCCGCTGGTTCGCCCACTCACCTAATTTTTGAATCGTTTTTGGGCCAATTTCCCGACGTGGTGTATTAACAATGCGCAAAAATGCACTGTCATCTTCAGGGTTAGTAAGTACTCGCAAATAAGCTAATAGGTCTTTAATTTCTGGACGAGAGAAAAACGAAGCCCCCCCAGAAATACGGTAAGGAATGCGGTTTTGCATCAGCATTTTTTCAAAGATTCGTGACTGATGATTGCCACGATACAAAATAGCGTAATCTTTATAATCTGTTTTATTAATAAAATGATGAGCGATTAGTTCACCAATCACTCTTTCTGCTTCGTGATCTTCATTGTTGGCAGTGAGGACTCTAAGTGGCGCCCCATAGCCCAATTCTGAAAATAATTTTTTTTCAAAGACATGGGGATTATTCGCAATTAAAATATTTGCAGCCTTTAAAATTCGCTCGGACGAACGGTAATTTTGCTCCAGTTTAATCACATTCAGCTTGGGGAAATCTTTGCTCAATAACACCAAATTTTGTGGCCGAGCACCACGCCATGAGTAGATTGATTGGTCATCATCACCTACAACTGTAAACCTAGCTCGCTGCCCTACCAGTAACTTAACCAATTGATATTGGCTCGTATTAGTATCTTGGTATTCATCCACCAGCAGATAGCGAATTTTTTGCTGCCAGCGCTCGCGAACCTCTTCATTTTGATATAACAGAACCGTTGGCTTACTGATAAGGTCGTCAAAATCCAACACATTGCAGCTTTTCAAATGCAGCTCATAGCGACGATAACACTCGGCAAAATGGTGTTCTTTCTCACTTCTAGCTTGCCCTATGACTTGTTGAGGTGAGATCAGATCGTTTTTCCAATTAGAAATAGCCGAGATCAATTGTTTCAGTAAATCTTTATCTTCTTCCAGCAAATCAAAAGTGAGTTCTTTCAATAACGCCATTTGATCTTGGTCGTCAAATAACGAAAAGTTGGCTTTAATGCCTAGCGCTTTATATTCACGCTTAATAATTTCTAACCCTAATGTATGGAAGGTGGATATAATCAAACCGCGTGCTTCTTTTTTACCCAATGTCTGTGCTACACGTTCTTTCATTTCTCGCGCGGCTTTATTGGTAAAAGTCACCGCAGCAATTTGCCTAGGCTGATAACCACATTGACGAATTAAATGCGCAATTTTATTCGTAATGACTCGAGTTTTGCCTGACCCCGCCCCAGCCAATACAAGGCACGGGCCATCGACAAATTCAACTGCCTGTTGTTGGCTTGGGTTTAATCGCATGGTTTTTTACATCACTCTCTAACGCTAAAAGATACTGTTCCGAATTGTAGCAGAAACTACGCCAACTCTTGAGCCGTTAATTTTCTCAATTTATAAAAAACAAAAAACCGCATAACGCTTTGTTATACGGTTTATTAAAATTCTTGTACTATTCTTTTTCTTTTATTTAGCCAACCGCGATCTTTTTCATATCCGTCATATATCCACGTAAAACCTTACCGATTTTCTCAATCGGATGATTACGGATAGCTTCATTGATATCACGTAACTGCGCGTTATCTGTGCCATTATCAGCAACAGGCTTCGCTAAATCGCCTGCTTGTAATTTGCTCATGAAGTCTTTCAACATCGGCACAACGGCAAATGAGAACAGATAGTTACCGTATTCCGCAGTGTCTGAAATAACGACGTTCATTTCATATAAGCGCTTACGAGCGATGGTGTTCGCAATCAATGGCAATTCGTGCAGTGATTCATAGTAAGCCGACTCTTCTAAGATACCCGCTTCTAACATTGTATCGAACGCTAACTCAACACCCGCTTTAACCATAGCGACTAACAGAACACCGTGATCAAAATACTCTTGCTCTGCAATTTTGCTTTCATACTCTGGGTAGTTCTCAAATGCTGATTTACCCGTTTCTTCACGCCATGTCAGCAGGTTTTTATCATCATTTGCCCAGTCAGCCATCATGGTTGCAGAGAATTCACCTGAAATGATGTCATCCATATGTTTTTGGAACAATGGCGCCATAATGGTTTTTAGTTGCTCAGACAATGCGTATGCACGTATTTTTGCTGGGTTAGATAAACGGTCCATCATCAGCGTGATACCACCTTGTTTCAGCGCTTCGGTGATCGTTTCCCAACCAAACTGAATTAATTTACCTGCATAACCGGGTTCAACACCGTCTGCCACCATTTTGTCGTAACTTAACAATGCGCCTGCTTGCAACATACCACACAGAATCGTTTGCTCGCCCATCAGGTCAGACTTAACTTCGGCAACAAATGAAGATTCCAGAACACCTGCACGATGGCCACCAGTCGCTGCTGCCCATGCTTTAGCGATAGCCATACCTTCACCTTTCGGATCATTTTCTGGGTGAACTGCTATCAGTGTCGGAACACCGAAACCACGTTTGTATTCTTCACGAACTTCAGTACCTGGACATTTTGGTGCTACCATTACAACAGTAATATCTTTACGGATTTCCTCGCCAACTTCAACAATGTTAAAACCATGCGAGTAGCCCAGAGCTGCACCTTGTTTCATCATTGGCTGAACAGCACGAACAACGGTCGAGTGCTGTTTGTCTGGTGTTAAGTTAATAACTAAGTCTGCCGTTGGGATCAATTCTTCATATGTGCCAACTTTAAAGCCATTTTCTGTTGCTTTACGCCATGATGCACGCTTTTCGCTAATCGCTTCGGCACGTAATGCATAAGCGATATCTAAACCAGAATCACGCATGTTCAAGCCTTGGTTTAGGCCTTGAGCACCACAACCGACGATGACGATTTTTTTACCTTTCAGGTAGCCTGCTTCATCCGCAAACTCTTCGCGCTTCATAAAGCGGCATTTACCTAATTGAGCTAACTGCTCACGCAAATTCAATGTGTTAAAATAATTCGCCATTGTCATACTCCATTGTTCTGTTGTGTTCGTTATGTCAGGCAACGATTTTGCCTGTCGCTCATGTTGAGCGTTTATGGATTTACTATATGCGATGTTTCGCATTGCTTAAATTGATATATTAACAATACAATGTTGCAATATTCGCAACGTCATTTATTACATCGTTAGAGGGCAAAATGGATATCCGTGATTTGAAGCTTTTCTTACACTTAGCACAGAGCTGCCATTTTGGACGCACCTCCAAAGCCATGCATGTCAGCCCTTCCACTTTGTCTAGACAAATACAACGGCTAGAAGATCAACTCGGTCACTCTCTATTTGTACGCGACAACCGTTCAGTCAAGCTAACCCAAGCAGGCGAGCAACTCAAACAATTCGCTCAACAAACCTTATTGCAGTATCAGCAACTACAACATGCCCTTAATCAGCAAAGCCCATCACTAAGTGGAGAGCTGCACCTTTTTTGCTCTGTAACCGCAGCCTATAGTCATTTACCACAAGTGTTGGATAAATTCCGAGCCTTACATCCACTCGTTGAAATAAAACTCACTACAGGGGATGCTGCTGATGCCGTTGAAAAAGTAGAAACCCATGAAGCAGATTTGGGTATTGCAGGGAAACCAGAGCGCTTACCAGACAACGTACGTTTCACCAAAATCGGTGAAATTCCCCTCGTCTTGATAGCGCCATCATTACCTTGTGCAGTACGCTCAATGGTGACAGAAGCATCTCCTGATTGGTCTACCGTCCCATTTATCTTGCCCGAACACGGGCCATCGCGTAAACGTATCGAGCTTTGGTTCCGCCGCCATAACATCAACAATCCTGTTATTTATGCAACGGTATCTGGTCATGAAGCCATCGTATCGATGGTTGCCCTAGGTTGTGGCATCGCGCTAATTCCCAGTGTTGTGGTTGATAACAGTCCTGAACCCGTGCGTAGCCGTATTTCTCAACTCGACAATATTTCAATGGTTGAACCATTCGAACTGGGCGTTTGTTTATTAAGCAAACGCCTTAGTGAACCACTAATTAAAGCCTTCTGGGAATTACTTCCTGATAGCTCAATCTAGACTTTTGTGGTTATCTTGTGGTGCTAGGAAAAACCGAAAAGACGGGTTTCCCGTTTCTTCATGATATTCATAGCCTAATGCATCAAGATGGCGGTCAAACCGTACTTCTGGCTCTGAAAGCTCAAACGCTGCCAACACTCGACCATAGTCTGTACCATGGCTACGGTAATGAAATAGCGTAATATTCCAGTGCGTTCCGAGCGTTTCTAAGAATCGGAGTAATGCCCCCGGTGACTCAGGAAACTCAAAACTATACAGACGTTCATCTAATGGCTTCGATGGGCGACCGCCTATCATGTAGCGCACGTGGAGTTTTGCCATTTCATCATCAGACAGGTCATCGACATCATAACCATGACTTCTCAGCTCTTGAATAATTTCATTACGCTCACCATCTTTACCACTTAGGCGTACTCCAACAAAAATACAAGCATGGTCTGGATCTGCATCTGTATAGCGATAATTAAACTCAGTGATCGCTCTTTGCCCTAATAACTGACAAAAACGTAAAAAGCTACCTTTTTGTTCAGGAATGGTGACGGCTAAAAGCGCTTCACGTTGTTCGCCAATTTCACAGCGCTCAGAAACATAACGTAGACCATGAAAGTTCATATTCGCGCCAGAAAGGATATGAGCGAGCCTTTCATCTTTAATATTGTGCTGCTGAACATATTTTTTTAACCCCGCCAAAGCCAATGCACCTGAAGGCTCTGCAATCGCTCGCACATCTTCAAAAATATCTTTCAATGCAGCACAAATAGAATCACTGTCAACGGTGATAACATCATCAACATATTGCTGGCAGAGCCTAAAAGTTTCATCACCAATGCGTTTTACAGCCACACCTTCAGCGAACAACCCTACACGAGGCAAATCAACGGGATGACCTGCTTCCAGTGCCGCTTTTAAACATGCGGCATCTTCCGATTCAACACCAATAATTTTAATCTCTGGCATCAATTGTTTAATTAATACAGCTACGCCTGCAATCAAGCCTCCGCCACCCACAGGAATAAAAATACGGTCTAAATGAGCATCTTGCTGTAATAATTCCAGTGCAATAGTGGCTTGACCTGCAATGACAGAAGGGTGGTCAAAAGGAGGAACAAAGGTGTACCCCTCTTCTGCCGCCATCGCGATTGCTTTAGCTTTTGCTTCATCAAAATTCGCACCGTATAAAATAGCTTCTCCACCAAAGCTACGCACGGCATCCACTTTGATATCAGCAGTTGCAATCGGCATCACAATTTTTGCCTTCACCCCCACGCGGTTCGCTGACAACGCGACACCTTGAGCATGGTTACCAGCAGAAGCGGTTACCACTCCCTTCGCTTTTTGCTCATCCGTTAAGCCTGCAATCATTGCATACGCACCACGAAGCTTAAAGCTGTGTACGGGTTGTCTATCTTCACGCTTCACTAAAATGGTATTGCCTAAGCGTGACGATATTTTATCCATTTGTTGTAGAGGCGTTACTTGGGCAGCTTCATAAACCGGCGCACTCAGCGCCGCTTTTAAATAATCTGCTCCGGTTGGGGCAACGGATAATGGTTTTACTGCAGCCACAATTAGCCTCCCAACTTAGACTTATCGCGTACTGCACCTTTGTCCGCACTTGTCGCAAGGGAAGCGTAAGCACGCAGAGCAAAAGATACTTCACGCTGACGGTTACGTGGGGTAAAGGCTTTATCACCACGCGCTAATTCAGCTTCACGGCGTTGACTAAGCTCACTTTCACTCACATCCAGTACCATTGTTCTTTTCGGGATATCAATATCAATAATATCGCCGTCTTGAACTAACGCTAATAAACCGCCACTCGCCGCTTCTGGTGAAATATGACCAATCGAAAGCCCTGAGCTACCACCAGAAAAACGGCCATCCGTGATCAAGGCACAGCTTTTGCCTAATCCCATTGATTTCAGATATGACGTTGGGTAGAGCATTTCTTGCATACCCGGGCCTCCTTTCGGCCCTTCATAGCGAATAACCACGACATCACCTTCAACGACTTTTCCACCCAAGATCGACTCAACCGCATCATCTTGGCTTTCAAATACTTTCGCAGGTCCACGGAAAGTTAAACTCCCCTCATCAACCCCTGCTGTTTTTACAATACAACCATCTTCCGCGATGTTACCGAACAACACAGCCAAGCCACCGTCTAAACTATATGCATGCTCAATATCTCGAATACAACCATTTTCACGATCAGTATCGAGTGAAGGCCAACGGCAATTTTGCGAAAAAGCTTTTGTCGTACGAATACCCGCAGGACCCGCTGAGAACATAGACTTAACGTCTTCATCTTTCGTTAACATCACATCGTACTGAGCCAATGTTTCTTGTAACGTCAGCCCTAAAATATTAGTCACATTTTCTTGCAATAAACCCGCGCGGCTCAGTTCACCTAAAATACCGATCACCCCACCAGCACGGTGAACATCTTCCATATGGTATTTTTGCGTACTTGGCGCCACTTTACATAAATGCGGTACTTTGCGAGACAAACGGTCGATATCTTCCATCGTGAAATCCACTTCCGCCTCTTGTGCCGAAGCCAGTAAGTGAAGCACGGTATTCGTCGATCCCCCCATCGCAATATCTAGGGTCATTGCGTTTTCGAATGCCGCTTTATTGGCAATATTACGCGGTAGCGCACTTTCATCATCTTTTTCGTAATAGCGCTTAGTTAACTCAACGATACGTTTACCTGCGTTGATAAATAAAG
The DNA here is from genome assembly GCF_050487165.1 of Providencia sp. Me31A. Taxonomy (NCBI): domain Bacteria; kingdom Pseudomonadati; phylum Pseudomonadota; class Gammaproteobacteria; order Enterobacterales; family Morganellaceae; genus Providencia; species Providencia sp. Me31A. The sequence goes on along the minus strand of NZ_JBKQGZ010000009.1, from coordinate 8,196 downwards.
TTTCGCGATCCGCGTGAGTCGCTAATAATGAACCGTTGCCCGGCTGAGATAAACCTAATGCTTCTGTTAAACAGTTCATTGAGTTCGCGGTAAACATACCAGAACATGAACCGCAAGTAGGACAAGCTGAACGCTCAATTTGCTCACTATCAGCATCGCTCACATTTGGGTTTGCCCCTTGGATCATCGCATCAACTAAATCGAGCTTGATAATTTGGTCTGAAAGCTTGGTTTTGCCCGCTTCCATCGGCCCACCAGAGACAAAAATAACCGGAATATTCAGGCGTAGTGCAGCCATTAACATTCCTGGGGTAATTTTGTCACAGTTAGAAATGCAAACCATGGCATCAGCACAGTGCGCATTCACCATATATTCGACGGAATCCGCAATTAATTCACGGGAAGGTAAGGAATACAGCATTCCGCCATGCCCCATGGCAATCCCATCATCAACAGCAATCGTATTGAACTCTTTTGCAACTCCGCCGGCATTTTCAATTTGCTCTGCAACCAGCTTGCCTAAATCACGGAGGTGCACATGGCCAGGGACAAACTGAGTGAACGAGTTAACAACCGCAATAATAGGTTTTCCAAAATCAGCATCGGTCATACCTGTTGCGCGCCATAATGCACGAGCACCAGCCATATTACGACCATGAGTTGTTGTTGCTGAACGGTACTTAGGCATATCTTTAACTCCCGTGTTTAAAAGCAGGCGGGGAACGTCCGCCTGTAATATCTATTTTAATTTAATTATTAAGGGTTTACTGGATCTAACCAGCCCCATTTGTCTTCTGTTGTACCATTGAACAAGCCAAAGAATGCCTGTTGGATTTGTTTCGTCACAGGTCCACAACGACCAATACCAACTTGAATGCCATCTACACTACGAACTGGAGTGATCTCTGCAGCGGTTCCTGTCATAAAGACTTCATCTGCTATATATAGAGACTCGCGAGACAGTGTTTGTTCACGTACTTCAATTCCGAGATCTTTTGCTAGTGTGAGGATTGCATCACGTGTGATCCCGGGTAATGCAGAAGAAGTAAATGGTGGGGTATATAGAACGCCATCTTTCACTTCAAAAATATTTTCACCGGCACCTTCAGACAGATAGCCATGAACATCTAATGCAATCCCTTCTTGGTAACCATGGCGACGAGCTTCACTACCAACCAGCAATGAAGACAAATAGTTACCACCTGCTTTTGCGCCAGTAGGGATCGTATTCGGTGCAGCGCGATTCCATGAAGAAACCATAGCATCAATTCCTTGGTCTAATGCCTCTTCACCTAAATAAGCCCCCCACGGGAAAGCCGCTAAGATAACATCGGTTTTATAACCATCAGGAGGGTTAACCCCCATACCAACATCACCAATAAACACCAATGGACGAATATACGCACTGACTAAGTTATTTTTACGTAAAGTTGCACGGCAGGCTTCCATTAGCTCTTCCACGCTATAGCTGACAGGCATACGGTAAATTTTGGCAGAATCATGCAAACGCTGCATATGCTCACGATGACGAAAAACCACAGGGCCTTTATGTGAATCATAACAACGGACGCCTTCAAACACAGAGGTACCATAGTGCAGAGCATGAGACATAACATGAACCTTGGCATCAGCCCATGGCGTCATTTCACCGTTAAACCAAATAAAGTCAGCTTTCTTAGTCATTTGTATATTCCTTACATTGCACTTTGTGTGCGTAATAGTCGTGATTCTTGTTGTAGTACTTCAACTTCAGTAATGTCGGGAAGCTTCGTTAACTGAGCACAAAGCTGCATCAACGGCCTCTGGCTACTTACCGTAAGTTCAATATTAACATTATCGCCATCGATTGATTGACCCATATTCATGGCGCTAATACGAAATCCACGATGGCGTGCTACCCTTAATATACGCTCTAAAACCTCAGGACGGAAACGGGCTAATATCGAGAGTTGATGTTGCATCATAATGGTTTCTCCATCATTTTTTCATTACTAGCCCCAGGTGGAACCAACGGCCAGACGTTTTCTAATTCATTAATTGATACTTGTAATAAGTAGGCACCTTCACTATTTAACAATTCATCGAGCGCAGCACTCACCTCAGATTTATCAGTAATACGTTGGCCTTTAATGCCAAACGCACTCGCTAACGCGACAAAATCTGGGTTATCCGTCAAAATCGTTTCACTATAACGCTGTTCAAAGAAGAGCTCTTGCCATTGGCGAACCATGCCTAAGCGTTGGTTATCGATTAAAAGAATTTTGACAGGGAGTTGTTTACGTTTGATAGTTCCGAGCTCTTGGACATTCATCATAAAAGAGCCATCACCCGATACACACACAACCGTATCTTCGGGCCTTGCTACTTGAGCACCAATGGCGGCGGGTATGCCAAATCCCATCGTACCTAAACCACTTGATGTTAAGAAATTCTCAGGTCCATCGACTGTAATATGCTGAGCCGACCACATCTGATGCTGTCCGACATCAGTGGTAACCACTGTGTTTGGCTTCATTTTATCTGATAGCTGTTTCAGTAGTAGTGGTGCATAGATAAGCTCACCGGGATGATCATAGCGCCAACCAAATTCTTTTTTAAGTGCCTGAACTTCCTGTTGCCAAGGCGCAATTGATTTTTTAAGCATTAACTCAGGAAGTAACAATTTTGCATCGCCATGCAATGCCACATGAGTTTGGCGTAATTTATCTAGCTCAACATGGTCAATATCAATATGAATAACTTTTGCATTAGGTGCGAAAGTATTTAATTTTCCCGTCACTCGGTCATCAAAACGCGCTCCAACAGCAATCAGCAAATCACAACGCTGTACGGAAATATTGGCCGCTTTAGTACCATGCATGCCTAACATTCCAAGGTAGTTTTCATCTGATGGGCTAACAGCACCGAGTCCTTTTAAGGTCGAAACAGAAGGGACCCCCGTAAAACGAATAAATTCCCTTAACTCATTAACTGCTCCTGACAGACCAACACCACCACCAACATACAGCATCGGCTTTTCAGATTGTTCTAGCAACGCTCTTGCTTGTTGTATCTCAACTTGAGGCAATGTTATTTCTTGTTCCACAGGCATTAAAAATGGCGATAACTCCGCTTGTTGTAGCTGAATATCTTTCGGAATATCAATCAGTACCGGTCCAGGACGTCCACTATTTGCGATTGCGAAAGCTTCAGCAAGGATGCGGGGTAAATCATCTATCGATTCAACTAAAAAACTATGTTTAGTACAGGCCAGAGATAGCCCTAAAACATCGATTTCCTGAAAAGCATCTGTTCCGATGAACTCAGATGCAACCTGCCCTGTGATTGCCACAACCGGAACTGAATCTAACAAGGCATCAGCCAACCCCGTAATCACATTCGTCGCTCCAGGCCCAGAAGTGGCGATGCATACTCCTGTTTTTCCTGTAGAGCGTGCATAACCAATTGCGGCTATTACAGCACCTTGCTCATGTCGACACAGTAAATGGTCTATCCCCCCATCATACAGTGCATCATAAACTGGCATAATTGCGCCACCGGGATAACCAAAGACGGTATCAACTCCTTGAGCTCGCAATGCTTGAACTAACCACTGTGCTCCATTCATGCTTTATCTCCTGTCTGTCCACTTTTATCTATTTGTATTTATTATGTTTTATTTAATTTACTTGTATTAACAAATATTTGTGTCAAAAAAAACCCCGCGCCTTTCGGTGCGGGGTTCTCGTAAGATCTGGCTGTTATTTTAGCCTTCGTCGTCCAAGTGCAGCCCCGCACGGTGGGATAATAATCACCACCACGCTAATAATAATTAGGCTAACTGCTTGGATAAATGCGTTCATGTATTTTAACTTTTTTAATATTCTCAGTTATCTTTATTAAAGAGTTATCATTTTAAAATTGTTTTGACAACTTTTATTTAATTTATTTATTTTCAAAATGTTTAACCCATCTAAAATCATATAGTTACATTAAAATTAGAATAATTAGCTACTAATTCACATATTACATAGCAATTTCCAACAATATTCATAGCATAATTAGCTATATCAACCCTAACAAATGCGTTAGGCTTAACATGAGATTTATTTTGAAATTAATTAATTATTCTAATATTAATCCAAAGCTTCATTGTTACCCCACCCAAGTAAATCACACAAAACCCCAGTTACACCAAGCATTCGAGACACTTCCAAGAAAATTGAAACGGCTGAGTTATTAAACAATTAAACTTTCAAGCTCCCTCACAAATATATTAAAAACTCCGTGTAAACAAACTTATTCCAAACAGAATATTACTCTGCCAACTGCATTGGAGGGAAATATGTCACTAGCCATTGTTTACACGAGAGCATCTATCGGGATGGATGCCCCCCTTGTTACCGTTGAGGCACATATTAGTAATGGGCTACCAGGATTAACATTGGTGGGGTTACCTGAAACAGCAGTTAAAGAGGCAAGAGATAGAGTAAGAAGTGCTTTATTAAATAGTGGGTTCGAGTATCCTGCAAAAAAAATGACAATTAACTTAGCACCTGCTGATTTGCCAAAAGAAAGCGGCCGTTATGACCTGGCTATTGCGATAGCCATCCTTGCATCATCAGGGCAAATTCCACATGAAGCGCTAAACCAATATGAGTTTTTAGGCGAACTCGCGTTATCTGGCCATATTCGCTACGTCAGCAGTGCAATCCCTGCCGCACAATCGGCATTAAAGCAACACCGAGAATTAATACTTTCAATAGAAAACCAATATCAACTTAATCTACTTCCTGACAATAGCGTTCATCTAGCGATATCTTTATTAGAACTTTGTCATTTTTTACATGGCAAACAAACATTAATGACGAACCAGCAGCTCGATGAACCCCCTTCGGTATCTGGGCATAAAAACGATATCAACGATATTATTGGGCAAGAACAAGGAAAGCGTGCATTAGAAATTTGCGCTGCAGGTGGTCATAATTTACTTCTATTAGGCCCTCCTGGTACAGGAAAAACGATGCTAGCAAGCAGGCTAATAACGTTATTACCCCCATTAACGCCTCAAGAAGCACTAGAAGTCGCCTCACTACATAGCTTGAATGAAATAACAAAAGAGAATATAGATTGGCCTGTGAGGCCTTTTAGAGCCCCTCATCATAGCGCATCAATAGCTGCCCTGATTGGCGGCGGCTCCCTTCCCAAACCCGGAGAGATTTCACTTGCTCACCACGGCATTTTATTTTTAGATGAATTACCTGAATTTAGTCGTTCAGTCCTAGATTCATTACGAGAACCCCTAGAATCACGAAAAATTAGCATTTCTCGTGCTAAAGCAAAAGTTTGTTACCCCGCAAACTTCCAATTAATTGCGGCTCTTAATCCTAGTCCTACAGGTCATTACAAAGGTGAAATGAACCGCTCATCTCCTAGCCGTATTTTACGTTACCTTTCACATATTTCAGGTCCTTTTCTCGACCGCTTCGATCTCTCTATCGAAATACCGCTACTACCTCTTGGCTCATTAAGTCACCAAACTTATCAAGGAGAAACGAGTAAACAGGTTCGTCAAAGAGTGATTGAAGCAAGAAACAGGCAGCTTGAACGCGCAGGAAAGGTTAATAATTTACTAACTCCTAAAGAAACCACACAATTTTGCCCGCTAAAGCCAGAAGATGCGTTATTCTTAGAACATGCATTAAACAAGTTGGGGCTTTCTATACGTGCTTGGCATAAAATTTTAAAAGTTTCTCGGACTATTGCAGATCTTAATATATCTGACGATATTGAACGCCCCCACTTATTAGAGGCATTAGCATACCGAGCAATGGATAAGTTATTGCTTCATTTGCAAAAACAAGTAAGCTGATCAGTAGAAAGAAAAATATTGTTTACCGAACAAAAATAAAGGGACCAAAGTCCCTGTATTTATTCAGCAATAATATTAATCATCTGTATCGGTATAATCTTCTGATGGATCTATCTGTGGTTTACCGCCAGATAATGTGTGGAAGCGTTTTGGACGGTTGATACGACTAGAGTATTTTGCCCAAACTTTTTCTTCTGGGGTAGCTGGTTCACGCTCACCACGGCATACAGCGACGAAAAGTTTTTCTTCTTCGGTCTGTGCCGCACGTTTACCAGTATCAAGCTCATTAAAAGCTTGGCCTAGGCGCTCTAGTAACTGAGCTTCTTTAATGGTGAAATCACCATGACGAGAAAAGCCACGTGGGTAATGTTTATTATCAAAAAAACGATTAGTCGTGATGAAGCTATCTGCCATCTGACACACTCCTAACTTATTACAATCAACTCTATATGGCGCGGAGTATTAGACAGCATAAGCAATCTGTAAAACAAAACATTTAAATCATCACGACAAAAATAATTGGAGATGTGTGTGGACAGCGAGTTATTGAGAACTTTTTTAGAGGTCAGTAAAACTAGGCACTTCGGCAGAGCCGCAGAATCACTCTATTTAACGCAATCAGCGGTGAGTTTTCGTATTCGACAATTAGAAACTCAACTTGGAACCAGCCTATTCACCCGACACAGAAATAATATCCGATTAACCGCAGCAGGTGAGAGATTAGTCCCTTATGCTGAGTCACTGATGAATACCTGGCTACAAGCCAAAAAAGAAATTTCTCATGCATCTCAACATACAGAGCTTTCAATCGGTGCGACAGCATCACTCTGGGAAGGCTATCTAACTGATTGGATGGAAGCGCTTTATGAGCAGCATGACGAATTGCGGCTCGAAGCTAGAGTCTCTACTCGTCAATCGTTAGTTAAGCAATTACATTCAAGGGAATTAGATCTCTTAATAGCAACAGAGCCACCAAAAATGGATGAATTTGAAAGTACAATTATAGGCACAATTGACTTACAGCTAATGGCTTCACAAAAGAATATTGCGTTAACAAAATACAATTATATCAAGCTAGAATGGGGCGCAGATTTTCATCCTAAAAATGAACCTGTTTTAACTCAGGAAGATACGCCTGTTATGATCACTACCTCAGCACATATTACCCGACAATTACTTTCTGTATCGCTCTCTGCTGCATTTTTACCTGCTCATTGGGTATATCAATACTCTGGATTAAAAACGCTCTCAGAAACATCAATAAGTAAGCCGTTATATGCCGTTTGGTTACAGAAAAATGATCAACAAGCACTGATCAATCAATTGATTAAAACTCCAATAAAAAATGCACAGTTAAGCGATGAGTGATTTTCACTCATCTTGTCTTTTATGATGACCAAACAGTTTGCCGACATACAGGTTCATAGCACCTTCGCCTTAAACATAATATGTTTACATCTTTATATAATCACATGAATTAACTATTCAATATTATAATAAAACTGCATGGATTAACTTTTTAAATCCTTTTAAATAAAAAGTCATAATTTTATCCATAAAAACATTACTGCCAACTCTAAGCAAAGAGCCATCACAAGTTAATATATTGATTGTATTAAGATAATTGATAGGAGAAATAGGAGGATTTAAGAAATGAAAGCGCATATTAATTCAATAAGCGATGAATAAAGAAAAACCCGATTAAGCTAATCGGGTTATCAATAGATACTTCTTTTATTATTACTTAATTGGTAACTGGCAGGGGCGGAGAGACTCGAACTCCCAACACCCGGTTTTGGAGACCGGTGCTCTACCAATTGAACTACGCCCCTAAATTAAGTGGCGGAACGGACGGGACTCGAACCCGCGACCCCCTGCGTGACAGGCAGGTATTCTAACCAACTGAACTACCGCTCCACTTATTCTTTTTGCCTTTCGGCAGCTTACTGCTATTGAGCAATAAACCTTTAATTAATGTCTGGCAGTTCCCTACTCTCACATGGGGAGACCCCACACTACCATCGGCGCTACGGCGTTTCACTGCTGAGTTCGGCATGGGGTCAGGTGGGACCACCGCGCTATTGCCGCCAGACAAATTCTGTTCGTTCCCGTTTAAATCAACACCCTTTCGATGTCTCCCTAAACCAGAACTGCAATCCTGAACAAGCTGCTGTGTCCTTCACCTCTCGGCTTCTCACACTTCATTGAATCTACTCTAATCTCTCTAAAACACCTTCGGTGTTGTCAGGTTAAGCCTCACGGTTCATTAGTATTGGTTAGCTCAACATATCGCTATGCTTACACACCCAACCTATCAACGTCTTAGTCTTAAACGTTCCTTTAGG